>JAIMBM010000194.1 GCA_023511475.1 Anaerolineae bacterium | reverse complement strand
CTTCGGCGGCTGCGCCGCCTCGCAATGACGGGTAGTGGCGTCCGCCACCGGCGGCCGTCGCTCGCAGGCCACATGTCTGCGGATCGGGTAGGGGGACGCGGCGGCGGAGTGCAACGCCAGGGGGACGACTCCCTCGAGGAACCAGTTGCTCCTTCTCCGGACAAGACATCGCCTACGGGAGGAGAGGCGTGGCGACGAGACACTACCGCGAGCAGGTTCCGAGAGTCGCCAGATGGTCGCAGTCTACCCCGACGATTCTGGGATACACCCCCGCTCAGTCCTCAGGTAGACAGTCACCCCGACTCGCGGTACACTCTTGCAGTTCCCTCATGGAGACCCTCTGTGAAGGAGTGTCGCCCATGCTCCAGCTGAGACGGGCCGTACGCCGGCTGCTCCGGCGCGAGCGCATTGCGCGGCCCGAGCCACACCCACCCCTCGAAACCGCCGCCAAGGAGACCGTCACCCGGCGCGTGCTTATGATCGTCCATGATCCACCCGTCCCCTCCGAGGGCGGGCAGCGCCTCACCGCGCTCTTTGGCTGGCACGACCCGGGCAACCTCGCCCATCGCTACGTCGAGGACCTCCTCGAGGCAAGCGGCGGCTACGTCCGGTACCAGATCGTCGAGCGTATCGATGCGGACTGGTACCCGGTCAAGATCGACGGCTTTCGCTACACGAGCGAGACCTTTGTCCAGGCCTGGCGCACACGCACCATGCACCAGCCCAACGCCATCGACTATCAGGCCCAGATCGCCGCCTTTGACCTGATCGGCCGGTACAACCGCGGCGAGATGGATGAGGTCTGGTTCTTCTCCTTTCCATACGCCGGAGACTATGAGTCGACGATGCTAGGTCCGGAGGCCTTCTGGCTCAACTCGCCACCTGTGCCCAACACCGACCATGCCTCCGGCCGCTTCCCGATCATGGCCTTCAACTATGAGCGGGGCGTAGACTGCATGCTGGAAGACTACTGTCACCGGGTCGAGTCGGTCATGAGCCGCGTGTATGAGCGCATGGCCCGCGGCCCGAACATGTGGCAGCTCTTCACCCTGTACGACCGCAACGCCCCCGGGCGCGCCCAATGCGGCAACACCCACTTTGCCCCCAACAGCGACCGCGACTATGACTGGGGGAATCCCCGCCCCGTCCTCTGCTTCTGTGACGACTGGTACTACTACCCCGACCTCGCCGGGCGCGCCCGCGTGGTGACCGCCGCCGAGTGGGGCGGGGGAGACATGCGCGCGCATCACCTCTGGTGGCTGCGGCACTTGCCCCGCCAACCCGGCGAGACCGACGGCGTCGCCAACAACTGGTGGCGCTACGTGGTGGACCTAAACCTGGTGGAATGAGCACTGCACGCCCAAGCCGACCCCGGACCACGGCACACTTCATGCTCTGCACTCGGGCAAACGCATCACGCGGAGGTGCCAATGGAGCCATCGCACTTTGCCAGGGTCGGCCAGCCTGCGCCCTACTTTGACATGCGCAGCACCAGGAACCTGGAGACCCTCGAGGAGCGCGTCCGCCTGCCCGACTATCGGGGTCAGTGGCTCATACTCCTCTTCTACCCTGCGGACTTTTCCTTCGTCTGCCCTACCGAGATTCGGGGCTTCCGCGACCACTACCGGCAGTTCCGCTCCCTGAGGGCCGATATCCTCGCCGTCAGCACCGATAGCGTCTACAGCCACCGGGCGTGGATCCAGACGCCACCCGAGATGGGCGGCGTCGGGGAGCTGCCCTACCCCCTCGCCAGTGACATCACCAAGACGGTCAGCCGGCATTACAATGTTCTCGATGAGGACGAGGGCATGGCCATGCGGAGCCTGTTCATCGTCGACCCCGATGGCATCCTCCGCTACCAGGTCGTCCACGATGCCGACGTCGGGCGCAGCATCAACGAGACGATGCGCGTGCTACAGGCCCTGCAGACCGGCGGCATATGCCCGATCGAATGGCAGCCTGGCCAGCCACTGATCGAGCCGACCTGACCGGGCCTACCCCGTCTTTGACAAGACCGCCCGCTGCATGCTATTATGTTCCAAACCCCGCGGAGGCAGCGGCGCCCTCGTGGTACAAGGAGTAGACCATGGCGGCTCACCGCCCGTTCGTCGGCGCCCTGCCCTACGGCGTGCGCGACCTGTTTCTGGAAGAGGCGGCGCGGCTCACCTCCCTTGAGGATACCTGGCGCAGGCTGTTTCAGGCCTGGGGCTACTCGCCTATCGTTCCGCCTACCTACGAGCACTATGAGGTCCTCCTTCTGGGCTCCGGTGTAGAGCTCGAGGAGCAGGTGTTCCGCGTCCTCGACCGCGAGGGGAGCATCCTCGCGCTCCGCTCGGACCTCACCACGCAGGTAGCCCGCATCGTTGGCACCAAGCTCCACAACCATCCCCTGCCCCTGCGCTTCTACTACCTGGCCAACGTCTTCCGCTACGAGGAGCCGCAGGCCGGCCGACAGCGGGAGTTCCGCCAGGCCGGTGTCGAGCTCATCGGCGCGCCAGGCCCCGAAGCCGACGCCGAGGTGCTCTCGTTGACGATCGAGGCCCTCCGCCGCGCCGGCCTTCGCGAGTTCCAGCTCAATGTCGGCCACCTCGGGCTCTTCCACGCCCTGGCGAGCGAGGCCGGGCTCGGTCCGTCTGAAGCGGAGGCCGTACGGGCCTGCCTGAACCGCAAGGACGTCCCCGGCCTTGCCGAGGTTCTGGGCCGGCAGGCAGAGAACGGCGCCCCGTACCGCGCCCTGCTCACGCTGCCAGAGCTCTGCGGGGGCCCCGAGATTCTGGACCGCGCCGCCAGTCTGAGCAGCCATCCCTCTGCCCGCGCCTCTATACAGCGGCTGCGGGCCATCCACCAGGTCCTGGCCAGCCGCGACCTTGCCGGGCACGTCATTTTTGACCTGGGTGAAACCCGCGGCATGGGCTACTACACCGGCATCGCTTTCGAGGGCTTTGCCCCCGGCCTCGGCTTCCCGATATGCAGCGGCGGTCGTTACGACGAACTCATCAGCCGCTACGGCCCGTCCCGGCCGGCCGTTGGCGTGGCGCTGGTGACCGAGCGCGTCCTCCTCGCCATGGACGGGGCCGACGCATCGCTCGCCCGGCCGGACCTGCTCGTCACCGCCCCTGTCGCCCGGAGTTGCTGGCGCGAGATCGAACGCCTCCGGGAGTCCGGTTGGCGCGTGGAGGCGGACGTTCTGGATATGAGCGAAGAGGACCTGTGCCGAATCGCCGCCGCGCGCGGCATACCGTGCCTGGCACTGTCCGCCGAGGGCGACCGCGTACGTCTCCTCGAGCAGGGCGTCGAGCAATGGGTGCCCTGGCAGGTCCTCATGGAGGGCAGACCATGAGTCTGCTGTGGGTAGCACTGCCCAAGGGGCGCCTGTTCGAGCCCGCCGCCGCGCTGTTTTCCCGGCTTGGCAGTCGGGTTGTGGGCGGGCTGGCCACGAGCCGGCAGCTGCTGCACGAAGACCGTGAGGCCGGCTTTGGCTTTGTGCTGGTCAAGCCGATGGATGTGCCCATCTACGTCGAGTACGGCGCGGCCGATCTCGGCATCGTCGGGCAGGACGCGCTGCGAGAGCTCGGCCGGGACGTGTACGAGCCCCTGCGGCTTGGCTTCGGCCGCTGCCGCCTGGTCGTTGCTGCGCCGGCCTCGCTGGCTGCTGAGGACTGGTCGCGCCGACCTACCCTGCGGGTTGCCACCCGCTATCCACGGCTGGCGCGACAGCACTTTCTGGCCCGCGGACTCTCGGTCGAGATTGTGGCCCTCGCGGGATCTGTAGAGCTTGCGCCGCGGGCCGGGCTGGCCGATCTCATCGTCGACGTCGCCGATAGCGGCCACACCCTTGCGGCCAACGGCCTGCGCGAGATCGAGACCATCCTCACCTCGCAGGCGTGCCTGATTGTCAACCGCGCCAGCCACAAGGTGCGGCTTGCCGAGATCAACAGCGTGCTCAGGCGCATCCAGGACCTGCTGGACGCCAATGCCATGACCGATTGAGGGAATTGCCGGATATGGGCCTGCGTATCTACACTGTCGAAGAAGCCAGGCGCACCGTGCTGCGCCGCCAACCGCTGGAAGAGATCGCCCTTCCCGGCTCCATCCGCGAGAGCCTCGACCGCCTCTTCGGCCCCGGCACTACACCTGCCGAGGCTGTGTCCCGCATCCTTGCCAACGTGCGCGAGCGCGGAGACGACGCGGTTCGGGAGTGGACCCTCCGCATCGACAGGGTCGAGCTCGGGGACCTTGCCGTCCCCGCGGAGGCGCTGCAGGCGGCCTACGAGGCCCTCGACCCGGATCTCCGTGAGGCGCTGCTCGAGGCGTCCCGCCGCATCGAGGCCTTCCACCGGCGCCAACCCCTCCACTCCTGGCTCGACCCGCAGCCCGGCAGCACCCTGGGCCAGCTGGTGACGCCCATCGCGCGCGTCGGCCTCTACGTCCCCGGGGGTGCGGCCAGCTATCCCTCGTCGCTCCTGATGGCCGGCATCCCGGCCCGGGTGGCCGGCGTCGAGCATCTGGTGGTCGCATCGCCTCCCCAGCGGGAGACGGGCCTGCCGGGCCCCGGTGTCCTGGCTGCGGCCTACGTCGTCGGCGTCGACCACGTCTACCGCATCGGCGGGGCCCAGGCTATCGCAGCCCTGGCCTATGGTACGGAGAGCGTACCGGCGGTCGACAAGGTGTGCGGGCCCGGCAACCTCTTCGTCACCCTGGCCAAACGCCAGCTCATGGGCGTGGTGGGTATCGACGGCCTCCCCGGCCCAACCGAGACGGTGATCATCGCCGATTCCTCCGCCCGGCCCGACTGGGTTGCTGCCGACCTCCTCGCCCAAGCCGAGCACGACCCGCTGGCCACCGCACTCCTGCTGACCCCGTCACGGGAGCTGGCCACACGGGTCGCGGCGGAGGTCGAGCGCCAGCTTGCGCGCCTGGCCGACCCGCGTGTCGCGGCCGATTCCCTGCGGAGGCGCGGCGGTGCCGTCATAACCTCGACGGTCGAGGAGGCTATCGTCCTCGCCAACGCCTACGCTCCCGAGCACCTCTGCCTCTCTCTGGCCGATCCATGGCGCTGGGTCTGGCAGGTGCGGAACGCCGGGGGTGTCTTTGTCGGTGAGGGCTCCTGCGAGACGCTCGGCGACTATGTGGCAGGCCCGAGCCACGTCATGCCGACGGGCGGCACGGCGCGCTTTGCCTCGCCCCTGAGCGTGGCAGACTTTGCCCGGATCACCAGCGTCATTGCCGTCGGTCCCGAGGAGGCGCGGCGGCTTGCCCCGGCGGCTGCGCGACTGGCCCGTTTCGAGGGGCTGCACGCCCACGCAGCCGCCGCAGAGGCGCGGGCCGGCTCCGCCGGTCCCTCGCACGAATGTGCAACGGGGGAGGATCGACGTGGGTGAGCTGCCTCGACCGCTCGTGCGCCCCGATGTCGCCGCCATGGCCCCCTACGTCCCCGTGGAGCCACCGGAGGTTTGGGCGGCGCGCCTCGGCCTGCCCGAGGCACGTCTGATCAAGCTGGACGCCAACGAGAACCCCTATGGCCCCTCGCCGCGGGCAAGGGAGGCGCTGACGCGGCTCGCGAACGGCCACATCTACCCGGACCCCACCCAGCGCGCGCTGCGGCAGGCCCTCGCCAGCTGGCTGGGAGTCGACATGGAGCGCATACTCGTTGGCCACGGGTCCGACGAACTGATCGACCTCATCCTCCGGCTCGTCCTGCGCGCCGGCGATGTGGTGCTGGATTGCCCCCCGACCTTTGGCATGTACCGCTTCTGCACTGCGGTCTGTGGGGGGCGGGTCCGCGCCATCCCCCGCCGCCCGGACTTTTCCCTGGATGTGCCTGCCCTTGAGGCGGCCACCGCCGACGAGCGTGTCCGCGCCGTGTTCATCACCTCGCCCAACAATCCCGACGGCTCGGTGACCCCGCCCGAGGTCATCGAGCGGCTGCTCAGGCTTCCCATCCTCGTCGTAATAGACGAGGCCTACATCGAGTTCAGCGGCCTGCCGAGCCTGATGTCCCGACGACCCTGGGCCGAGAACCTGATCGTGCTACGCACCTTCAGCAAGTGGGCAGGCCTTGCGGGGCTGCGCGTGGGCTATGGCCTGTTCCCACCGGAGATCATCGAGCACCTCTGGAAGATCAAGCCGCCATACAACGTCAACGTGGCCGGGACTGCCGCTGCCCTGGCTTCGTTGGAAGATGAGTCTTTCCTGCAGGCGAACGTCGCCCGCCTCGTGGCCGAGCGCGAGCGCTTGCAGGCCGAGCTGGCCCGCTTCCCCTTCCTGCACCCTTACCCGAGCCGCGCCAACTTTGTGCTCTGCCGGGTGACCGGGCTA
>JAIMBM010000193.1 GCA_023511475.1 Anaerolineae bacterium | reverse complement strand
ACTTGGGGGAGGGGGCTGTGGGGGTGGGGGACCCGGCGTAGTCCGGGGCACTGCCCCTGCCACTGGCATGGTTACGCCTATGTAGTGCTGCGCCCGGGCGCGCCCTCGAGGCGCTTGAGTTTAGAAGCGGCAGGGGCTGCAGGCCCGTGCAGGACTCGGGAGGGCCAAGATGATGAGGGAAGAGCTGAGCCGCTACGAGAGGACCGAGGCTGCCTGGCGGCTGCAGGAGGCCGACCGGGTGCCCGTCGCACCTCTCAACTGCTACATCAATGCCTACCGCGGCGGCATCTCCATCCGCGAGATGTTCCGCGAGCCCGAGAAGCTCATCGAGGCCACCATCCGCGCCCGGGATATCCTCGGCTACGGCGACCAGGAAGACCCCAACATCACTACCCTCGATCACCTCAGCTTCCTGGGCAAGTCGGGCTGGGACCGGGTGACCCTGCACTGGAAGATCTGGGACGAGTTTCCTCCCGCCGGCAATATTCCCAGCTTTTACGAGCGCGTCATGATCGAGGATTACGACGACGTCATGACGCGGGGGTTCGCGACCCTGCTGTTCAACCGCCAGATATCGCCCGACGTCTTTGCCCGCAGCGTGGACGAGTTCCTCTACGACGAGTTCGAGTTCCCCAGGCGCTACGCCGCGGCCTGGCGCCGGTTCGTGGAGGAGCAGGGGGTGCCCCTGGTCATGGGCGGCCGGGCGACCATCCCCTTCGAGCTGGTGCTCTACTACCGCGGCTTCAGCCAGCTCGCGCAGGACATCGCCGAGCAGCCGGAGAAGGTCAAGGCGATGTGCGAGTTCGTGCTGGAGCACGAGATCATCAACGCCCTGCAGCAGGCGACGATCATGGGCGCCGGCGAGGTGCCGGGGGCGGAACGCATCTTTTTCCAGGCCGGTGTCGTCGGGCCGCCGTACGTCTCGCCCCGGGTCTTTGAAGAGTTTGTGTGGCCCACGCTGAAAAAGGGCGTGGATATGATCGTCTCCCGCGGCTACAAGGCGCACGTCCACATGGATGGTGACCTCACGCCCGTCCTGCCTATCCTCAAGCACATCACCGACGGGCTGCCGCCGGGCAAGGTCCTGCTGGACTTTGAAAAGACCGACATGAAGGCCGCCAAGCAGGTCCTCGGCGACCGGGTCTGCCTGCACGGGAACGTCCCGGCCGTGCTCCTGTGCTATGGCACGCCAGCGGAGGTCGACGAGCACTGCCGCAAGCTGATCGCCGACTGTGCCGAGGGCGGCGGCTTTATCCTCTCGACCGAGTGTGAGACGCCCTGGGACGCGCGGCCCGAGAACCTGCGGGCCATGGTCGCCAGTGCTCAGAAGTATGGTCGCTATGCATCATGGAGGGGAACGGACATGAGGGAAGGTGTGCAGCGAATCCTTGAGGAGACGCGGCGCGGCCTCCGGCCTCCGACCGAGGAGGAGGTCAGTCGCGCCAGGGCTCGCTGGCTCTTCGGCAAGAACGCCGAAAAGATGATAAAGTACGCGCCGTGGAGCTTTGTGCTCACCAAGCTGATGTGGAAGAAGGGGGAGGAACCGTGGGCAAGCTGAGCGACGCCCTGGCCGTCCTGGACAAGCCTGCCGTGCTCGCCGCCGTTCAGGAAGGGATCGAGGCGGGCACCGATCCCCTGCAGCTCGTGGAGGAGGCGCGCCTCGGGCTCGAGGCCGTCGGCCGCGAGTTCGACAAGGGGAACTACTTTCTCATGGAGCTCCTGCGCGCCGCGCAGATCTTCAAAGATGCCGTAGCCCTGCTCACGCCCAAGATCAAAGAGCGCTACGGCTCGGCTGCGAGCCGCGGCACCGTCGTCATCGGCACGGTCGCCGGCGATGTGCACGACCTGGGCAAGAACATCGTCCGCGACTTGTTGCAGTGCAACGGCTTCGAGGTCATCGACCTTGGGGTAGACGTCCCGGCTGCCCGTTTTGTGGAGGCCATCCGCCAGCACAAACCGAAGGTTGTCGGCATGTCGGCGCTGCTCTCGGCAGCAGTGACGCAGGTTGGTCGGACCGTCGAGGCCATCGAGGAGGCGGGCCTGCGGGATGAGGTGAAGATCATCGTCGGCGGCGGCATCGTCGGCGAGGTCAAGCGGCACACGCTGCGTGTCGATCACGCCACGACCAACGCCAACGAGGGGATCGGCGTGATCCTCGACTGGTTCGGGAGGGAGCAGGCATGAAGGAGAGGCTCTCCTGCTACGAGCGCCTGGAGCTGGCCTGGAACCTGCAGGAGGCCGACCGGGTGCCCGTTGCGCCTGTGAACTGCTATATCATCCCATACCTCGCCGGCATCTCGATCCGGGACATGTTCTACGATCCGGACAAGCTCATCGCCGCCACGATCAAGGCACGCGAGATGCTCGGCGGTGGCGATAACATCGACCCGAACATCACCACCCTCAATCACCTCAGCATGTTCGGGCGCGCCGGCTGGGACCAGGCGACCCTCGACTGGCGCATCTGGGATGACTTTCCGCCCAAGGGGAACCTGCCCAGCCTCTTCGAGAAGGCGCTGATCGAGGACTATGACGACGTGATGGAGCGCGGCTTTGCGCCGCTCCTCTACAGCAAGAACGGTGCGCAGGCCATCTTCTCGCGGAGCATCGACGAGTTCCTGTACTACGAGTTCGAGTATCCGAAGGTCTATGCAGCGGCCTGGCGCCGGTTCGTGGAGGAGCAGGAGGTGCCGTTGCTCATGGGAGGGCGCGCCTGCCATCCCCTGGATATGCTCCAGTACTACCGCGGCATCGCCAACCTCACCCAGGATATCTTTGAGCAGCCGGAGAAGGTAAAGGCGATGTGCGACTGGCTCGTGGAGTACGAGACCACGATGGCCATGCGCGACGCCATGATCATGGGCGCGGGCGAGGTGCCGGGGGCGGAGGTCATCTTCTTCGTCAACGGCGGCCCGCCGGGGATGTCGCCCCGCATCTTCAACGAGTTCTACTGGCCGACGGCCAAGAAGATGATCGACATCTTTGTCACGCGCGGCTTCAAGGTGCACTGCCACTGGGATAACGACCTGACGCCGCACCTCGAGACCATCAAGCACATGGCCGATGGCCTGCCAAAGGGCAAGCTCCTGCTCGATCTGGAAAAGACCGACATGAAGCGCGCCAAGGAGGTCCTTGGCGACCGCATCTGCATCTTTGGCAACGTGCCTTCGGCGATGCTGGTCTACGGCACGCCGGAGGAGGTCGACGCCTACTGCAAGAAGCTGATCGAGGAGTGTGCGCCGGGCGGCGGCTTTATCCTCTCTACCGAGTGTGAGACGCCGTGGGACTCCAAGCCCGAGAACGTGCGCGCCATCATCCAGGCTGCCGAGAAGTATGGCTGGTACTGAGGCCGCGAGCGGGGCGATGCCGGCGGCCAGAGGCCATCGCGCAGCGACAGTCAATGAGGACAAGGAAGGTTTACCATGCGAAGGAACCGTGTGATCATCATGGGCGCCGCAGGGCGCGACTTTCACAACTTTAACACCGTCTTTCGTGACAACGAGAGCTATGAGGTCATCGCCTTTACCGCGACGCAGATCCCGAACATCGAGGGGCGCCGCTACCCGCCAGAGCTGGCGGGCCGGCTCTACCCCGACGGGATCCCCATCTATCCGGAGAGCGAGCTGGGCTCCCTGATTCGCACGCACGACGTCGACCAGGTCGTCTTCGCGTACTCCGACGTCAGCCATCAGTACGTCATGGAGAGAGCCTCGCTCGTCCTCGCTGCCGGGGCCGACTTTCGCCTCATGGGCGGCAAGGAGACGATGCTCAAGTCGTCCAAGCCGGTCGTGGCCGTCTGCGCCGTGCGCACCGGCTGCGGCAAGTCGCAGACGACCCGCTACGTGGCCAGCGCCCTGCAGAAGATGGGGCACCGCGTGGTGGCCATTCGCCATCCCATGCCCTATGGCGACCTGGTGAGGCAGCGTGTACAGCGTTTTGCCACCTACGCCGACCTCGACGCGCATCGCTGTACGATCGAGGAGCGCGAGGAGTACGAGCCCCACATCGACCGGGGCATCGTCGTCTATGCCGGCGTGGACTATGAGGCGATCCTGCGGCAGGCCGAGCAGGAAGCCGACATCATCCTCTGGGATGGCGGGAACAACGACCTGCCCTTCTACAAGCCGGACGTGCACATCGTCGTCGCCGACCCGCACCGGGCCGGGCACGAGCTGACCTACTACCCCGGCGCCGCCAACTATCGCCTTGCGGACGTGATCGTCATCAACAAGGTCGATACGGCCGACCTCGCCGCCGTCTCGGCAGTGCGCGAGAGCGCTGCGACGGTGAACCCCAGGGCCATCGTCGTAGAGGCCGCCTCGCCCATCTTTGTGCCGAACCCGGCCGCCATCCGCGGCAAGCGGGTGCTCGTCATCGAGGATGGACCCACGCTCACCCATGGTGGCATGAAGTACGGCGCCGGGATCGTGGCGGCGAAGCGGTTCGGCGCCGCCGAGATCATCGATCCCCGCCCGTACACCGTCGGCACCATCACCGAGACTTTCCAGAAGTACCCGGAGATCGGGACGCTTCTGCCGGCGATGGGCTACGGCGAGCAGCAGATCAAGGATCTTGAGGAGACCATCCGGCGCGTGCCGTGTGACCTGGTCCTGGTCGCGACGCCCATCGACCTGACAAGGGTCGCCAGGATCGAGCAGCCCACGCAGCGCGTCCGCTACGAGCTGCAGGTGATCGGTCAGCCGGACCTAGCCGACCTCTTGAGGGAGCGACTGGGATGAGCCGACCACAGGGCCGGGGCTGGTGGGCAGGCGAGGGTGCCGGCCCACGCCAGACCTCAATGAGGAGAGGAGGCACCGCATGAAGACAGCCGACTATATCGCGCTCGAGGAGCGCTACAACGCGCACAACTATCTCCCGCTGGACGTCGTGCTCACGCGCGGCGAGGGCGTGTGGGTGTGGGACGTCGAGGGCCGCCGCTACCTGGATTGCCTCTCGGCCTACTCGGCGCTGAACCAGGGCCACAACCATCCCCGCCTTGTGGCCGCGCTGACCCGTCAGGCCCAGCGGCTCAGCCTGACCTCTCGCGCCTTTCGCAACGACCAGTTGCCGCTCCTGGCCAAAGAGCTGTGCGAGCTCTTGGGCTACGATATGATGCTGCCGATGAACACCGGCGCCGAGGCGGTCGAGACGGCCATCAAGGCGGCGCGCAAGTGGGGGTACACCGTCAAGGGCGTGCCGGATGGCCAGGCCGAGATCATCGCCTGCACCGGCAACTTTCATGGGCGCACGACCACCATCGTGGGCTTTTCGTCCGAGGAAGCATACCGGGCCGGCTTTGGACCCTTTACGCCCGGCTTTCGCCTCGTGCCCTATGGCGACGCCGAGGCGCTCGAGCGCGCCATCACACCCAACACCGTCGGCTTTCTCTTCGAGCCGATTCAGGGGGAAGCGGGGGTCGTGATGCCGCCTGCGGGCTATGTCCGTCAGGTACGCGAGATCTGCTCCCGGCACCGCGTGCTCATGATCGCCGATGAGATCCAGACCGGCCTCGGCCGCACCGGGAGGCTTCTCGCCTGCGAGCACGAGGGTGTCCGCGCGGACATGGTGACGCTGGGCAAGGCCCTCGCCGGAGGGATGTACCCCGTGTCGGCGGTGCTTGCCTCCCGCGAGGTGCTGGGGCTCTTCCGGCCCGGAGACCACGGCTCGACCTTTGGCGGAAACCCCCTCGGCTGCGCCGTAGCCCGAGAGGCGCTGCGCGTGATCGTAGAGGAGCACCTGTGTGAGCGGGCGGCAGAGCTCGGCGAGTATGTGCTCGGGCGCCTGCGGGCGATCCCTAGCGCGTGGATCGCCGAGTGCCGCGGCAAGGGTCTGCTCATCGGCATCCAGCTCACCCCCGAAGCGGGCGGCGCGCGGCGCTTCTGTGAGGCACTCAAGGAGCGCGGCGTGCTGGCCAAAGAGACGCACGGCACCGTCATTCGCCTGGCACCGCCACTGATCATCTCCAGGGAGGACCTGGAGTGGATGATCGAGCAGGTCACCGAGGTGCTGATGGCGGAGGTACCGCAGCTCAACCATGGGGCGAGGCGGTAGAGCCTCGCCCCACGAGCACTGGTCTCGGCCCGCTCGGCGGCGAGCAGCGGGACGCGGAGTTTAACTGCGTCGAGCAAGTCCACCGATGTCGGCAGGGCCGCGATCTCGTCGCTCGGCAGCGCGCCTTTCATGGCCGCCCAGATGCCTGCGGCTGCCGCGGCGGTGTAAGTGATCAGCCGCCTGCCCAGGGCGGCTCGGCCGAGCTCGCGCACGCCTGCATCATAGCAGCGCCCGCACACCAGGAGCAAGTACACGCACAATCCCGCTGCGGCGGTAGTACATTACCG
>JAIMBM010000192.1 GCA_023511475.1 Anaerolineae bacterium | reverse complement strand
GGCCATGGGTGGGGGCACTCTTGGAGGAGAGCACGCTGGCGTCCCTTAAGTTAGCGCCTATGGGGGTCAGGGGAGGGGGCGGCAGCCTCCACGAGATGCTGCGCAGGCTATGGGCACCTACGCTCCCCCACGCCACTTGTGGGTAATGGATAGGCCGCGGCGGGGGCGGGGAAGCGGTGGGGGCAGTCTGGTGTTGTAGGACATCGCGGCTCCCGCTCGGCGAGTTCCGAGCACCGGTGTGGGCGGCGCGCGCGATTCCCTGGACAGCCCCGCCGAATCGGATATAATGTTGCGGGCAAGCAAGCAGGGAAAGAAAGGCAGAGGTCGTGTTTCAAGCGCCACGCGGAACCCAGGACGTTCTCCCGGAGGAGCAGCCCTACTGGGCGGCGGTGGAGGCAGAGGCGAAGCGCCTGGCCTCCCTCTACGGCTATCGGCGGATGGAGACGCCCGTGTTCGAGGACACGGGCCTGTATGTGCGCGGGGTCGGCGAAGGTACCGACATCGTTGAGAAAGAGATGTACACCTTCCTCGACAAGGGGGGCGACTCTCTCTCCCTGCGCCCCGAGTACACGGCCGGGATCGTGCGCGCCTACCTCGAGCATGGCATGCACACGCGGCCACAGCCGGTCAAAGTCTACTCCGTCGGGCCGATCTTCCGGTATGAGCGTCCCCAGGCGGGTCGGCTGCGCCAGCACACCCAGTTCAACGTCGAGGCGATCGGCGAGGCGGATCCCGCCCTGGACGTCGAGATTATGTCCATTGCCTATCAGCTCTATGCGGGCCTCGGCTTTCAGGGGCTCTCCTACCAGCTCAACAGCATCGGCTGTCCGATCTGCCGGCCACGGTACGTCGAGCGGCTTGTAGAGTACTACAGGCCCCTGCTCGCGGGCCTGTGCCCGGAGTGCCCCCGCCGCCTCGAGCGTAACCCGCTACGCGTTCTGGACTGCAAGGACGAGCGCTGTCAGGAGGTGATCGCCGGCGCCCCGCGCATCGATGAGGTCCTGTGCCCGGAGTGTGCCCGTCACTTTGAGCTGGTCCTGAGCTACCTCGACCGCCTCGGCCGGCCGTACCAGCTCAATCACCGGCTCGTGCGTGGGCTGGACTATTACACGAGAACGGTGTTCGAAGTCTGGGCTCAGGGTATTGGCGCACAGAACGCCCTCTGCGGCGGCGGGCGCTACGACGGGCTGGCCGAAGCGCTGGGAGGGCCGCCGACGCCGGGGGTCGGCTTTGCCTCGGGGATCGAGCGCATCATCCTGCTCATGCGTCAGCAGGAGCTGGCGGTGCCGGCGGTTTCCGAGCCGCAGGTCATGATCGCTCCGCAGGGCGACGAGGCGAGGGCCGCGGCTGTCAGCCTGGTAACGGCGCTGCGCAACAGCGGCACCGGTGCGCTCCTGGCGTTCGGCGAGCGCAGTCTGCGCGCGCAGCTGCGGCAGGCGAACCGCGCCGGGGTGCGATATGTGGTCATCATCGGGCCCGAGGAAATGGCCGAGAGCCGCGCCACCCTGCGGGACATGGCGACCGGCGACCAGTGGAGCGAGCCGCAATCGACAGTGGTCGACGCGATCAAGGCCCGGGTGGGCGATGGGCGAGGCTAGGATGACCTGGGATCGACCGGCCGTGATGGCCCCGCGCGCGGTCCGTCGCGTGGCGATTCTCACCCATCCGCGCATCCCGGAGACGGCGGCGCTGGCAGCAGACCTGGTGACACGGTTTTCCGCGCTCGGGGTGGCGGCCGAGGTTGCCTCCCCAGAAGACCTCGGGGAGCTGCGCAGCCAGTTGGAGGCCCTGGACTGCTTGATCACCCTCGGAGGCGACGGATCGATTGTGCGGACCGCCCGGGCCATTGCGGGCTATCCCGTCCCCATCCTCGGCGTCAACCTGGGGCAGCTGGGCTTTCTCACCGAGCTGCAGCCGTCCGAGATGGAGGAGCGGCTCACAGCGCTGGCCAACGGCGAGTACCGGGTGGAGGAGCGGCGGCTGCTGAGTGCCGCCCTCATCACGGAAGAGGGGCGGGAGGGCGCCTTCCAGGGGCTCAACGATGCCGTGGTGGCGCGCGGCGAGAGGGTGCGGATGATCGCCGTCGCAGTGTGGATCGACGGGCGGCTGTTCACGACCTATCGGGCGGATGGGGTCATCGTCTCCACGGCTACCGGCTCGACAGCCTACGCCCTGGCGGTGGGTGGGCCGATCCTCGCGCCGAGTCTCGAGTGCCTCAGTGTGATCCCTGTTGCTCCGCACCTCGTGCCGACGAGAGCCGTGATCGTGCCGGGTGAGAGCGTCGTCCGCCTTCAGGTGGCGGAGGGATACCGGGCCGTGCTGAGCATCGACGGACAGGTGGACCGGCCCCTGGCCGGAGGCGATGCCGTCGAGGTCACTATCAGCCCGGACCGCGTCGGCCTGGTGCGCTTTGGCCCGCCCTCCGACTTTTACGGGACACTGTTTCGGAGACTGCGATGGGCGACGCACAGCCGGTGACCGACGCCACCACGCTATACTGTGCCAACCATCCCACCGTCGAGACCCTTCTGCGCTGCAGCAAGTGTGGCAGGCCGATATGCAGACGCTGCGGCGTGCCCACTCCGGTGGGGATACGCTGCCGCGAGTGCGCGCAGTTGCGGCGGCCTCCGACCTACGTGGTCGGCCCGGGGCACTATCTGCTTGCCGCCGTGGTGGCCCTGCCCGTCGCCTTCGTGGCGGGGCTCATCATGCAGCGGGTGGGCTTTTTCTTCGCCTTCTTTCTGGGGGCAGCGGTCGGCGGGCTGATCGCCGAAGTGGTCTGTCGCGCCACGGGTGGCAAGCGCGGGCGGCCTCTCGCCGGGCTCGTGTGCGCCTGCATCGTAGTCGGGGCGCTGGCAAGCGCAGCTTTGACGATGTTGACCGTGCCGGGCGCATCTCTGGCGGCAGTACTGAGCGTTCATAACCTGCTCGCGCTGCTCTTTCGCCTGAACGTGGTCTACGTCGTCCTTGCCATCGGTGCCGCGTATGCGCGCCTGATGTAGGGACCGGGCTCACGCTGGGCGATCTGGTGCGGGAGGCCGGCGGGAGGGTGCAGGGCGTCCTGCACAGGTCCGGCGCGCGGAGTTCCGGTGGGACTGGCCTCGGAGGGAAGGGACGACGATGCTCCAGGAGCTATCCATCACCAACCTGGCCATCATCGACCATCTGCGTCTCAGCTTTTCG
This sequence comes from Anaerolineae bacterium, assembly GCA_023511475.1. Taxonomy (GTDB): domain Bacteria; phylum Chloroflexota; class Anaerolineae; order SpSt-313; family SpSt-313; genus SpSt-313. The sequence goes on along the minus strand of JAIMBM010000192.1, from coordinate 3,180 downwards.
CCGGGAATGAACGTTCTGACCGGCGAGACGGGCGCGGGCAAGTCGATCATCGTCGATGCGGTGAGTGCCCTGTTGGGGGCGCGGGTGTCGGCCGATACGGTTGTGCGCAGCGGCTCGGAGCGTGCAACGGTCGAGGCCATCTTCACTCTGACGCCTGAGCAGAGTGAGAACCTCAGGCCGCTCCTCGAGGAGTACGGCCTGGACGACGCCGAGGGAACGCTCATCCTCAGCCGCGAGATCAGCCGGTCTGGCAGGAGCGTCTGCCGGGTGAATGGCCGCGCGGTGACCCTTGGCCTCCTTGAGGAGATCGGCCAGCGACTCATCGATATCCACGGCCAGAGTGAGCACCTATCCCTCCTGCGTGTGCGCGAGCACCTGTATTTCCTTGACCGCTATGCTGGCCTCACGGCGCAGAGGGAGCGGCTGGCCGGGCTTGTTGCCGAGCTCCGGCGGGTGCGCCAGACCTTGCAGGCATGCCTGCAGGACGAGCGGGAGCTCGCCCGCCGCATGGACCTGCTGCAGTACCAGGTCGCCGAGATCGAAGCGGCGCGCCTCGACCCCGACGAGGAGGCGGAGCTCATTCGCCAGCGAACGATGCTGGCCAATGCGGAGCGGTTGAGCGAGCTGGCCAGCTCAGGCTACACGCTGCTCGATGGCGGCGAGCAGCGCCGCTCGGCGCTGGACATGCTTGGCGCGGCGCTGCACGATCTGCAGCAGCTCGAGCGCCTCGACCCCTCCCTCGCCGACCAGCGGCAGGCCCTCGAGGGGGCCATCTACCAGTTGGAGGATGTCGCCCGCGCCCTGCGCCGCTACCGGGACTCCATCGAGTACAGCCCGGCACGCCTCAAGCAGGTCGAGGATCGGCTGGCGCTGATCCACACGCTGAAGCGCAAGTATGGCGACACGGTCGAAGAGGTGCTGCGCTTCGCTCAGAGGGCGCGGGAGGAGCTGGACTCGATCACCCACAACGAACAGCGTGTCGCCGAGCTCAGGGAACAGGAGCAGCAACTGCTGCGCCGGGCGGGCGAGGAGGCGGCGAGTCTCTCCGAGGCGCGTCAGCGCGCCGCGAGGGAGCTGGAGCGGGCTATGGAGGAGCAGCTCGCCGAGCTCAAGATGGAGCGGGCCCGCTTCGTGGTCTCGATCGAGCGTGAGGAGGACACCTCTGGCCCCGAGATCGATGGCAGGCGCTGGGCCCTCGATGCAACTGGTGTGGACCGGGTCGAGTTCCTCGTTGCACCGAACCTCGGCGAACCGCCCAAGCCGCTGGCCAGGATCGCCTCGGGAGGCGAGACGTCCCGCCTGATGCTGGCTATGAAGGGGGTGCTATCGGCGGCGGATCCGGTCCCCACCCTGATCTTCGACGAGATCGATGCCGGGATCAGCGGCCGGGTTGGCACGCTCGTGGGGCGAAGGCTGTGGAGCCTGACGCGCCAGCATCAGGTGCTGTGCGTGACACACCTGCCACAGATCGCCAGCTTTGCCGACCGCCACCTCGGCGTCAGCAAGCGCATTGATGGAGAGCGGACGGTCACCGTGGTCCATCCCCTGAGCGGGGACGAGCGGCAGCGCGAGCTGGCGGCCTTGCTCGGCGGGGATGGGTCTCAGTCAGCGCTCCTGAATGCCAGGGACCTTCTCGCACAGGTCGAGGCGTGGAAACAGGAGGAGAGGAGCAGGTCATGATCAACGAGGAGCGCCTTGTCGCCAGCTTTATGGCGCTCGCGCGCATGGACAGCCCTTCGGGCGAGGAGCAGGCCGTCTCCGATTATCTGATGGACGTTCTGCGGGAGCTTGGCGCGGAGGTCGAGCGGGACGCAATTGGCAATGTCTTTTCACGCCTGCCCGGGCACGGTGAGCCGCTCCTTCTGAACGCCCACATGGACACGGTCGGCCCTGTCGGGAACATCCAGCCGGTGCTCGCCGACGGCGTGATCAAGAGCGACGGCCGCACCATTCTCGGCGCTGATGACAAGGCCGGCATCGCCCTCATTCTCGAGGTCGTGCGGGCGGCCCTCGAGCAAGGGCTGCGCCTGCCGCCTCTGGACATTCTGTTCACCGTGCAGGAAGAAACCGGCCTTTGCGGTGCCAAGGCATTCGACACCTCACGGCTGCGGGCGCGGGAGGGCATCGGCCTGGACACGGGCGGTGCTCCGGGCACGATAGCCGTTGCGGCGCCGACGCACGACGTGCTCAGGGCAGTGGTCCATGGCGTGGCGGCCCATGCCGGGGCCGAGCCCGAGAAGGGAATCAGTGCCATAGTCGTTGCCGCAGAGGCTATCAGCCGGATGCCCCTGGGCCGGATCGACGAGGAGACGACCGCCAACATCGGCTTCATCAACGGTGGCCGCGCGCTGAACATCGTTCCGGATCTGACGGAGGTCCGGGGCGAGGCGCGCAGCCGCGATAAGGCCAGGCTGGAGGCGCAGGTCCGGCGCATGGTGGCGGCCTTTGAGGAGGCGGCGGCCCGCTACGGGGCGAGGGTCGAGGTCGAGGTGAAGCGGGAGTACACGGGCTTCAGGCTTGCGCCCGATGAGCCGATCATCAGGCTGCTGGCCCGTGGAGCAGCGGAGGCTGGCCTTCAGCCCTCCTACATCGAGACGGGAGGTGGGTCGGACGCCAACATCTTGAATGCAGCGGGTATCCGCATCGTGAACATCTCGTGCGGCATGGACAAGGTCCACACAACGGACGAGCAGATCGCTGTATCCGACATGGTGCGCACCGCAGAGTGGCTGCTGGCCTGCCTGCGCCTGAGGGCATCGGCCGGGCCGATGTGAGGCGCGCTCGCGGGGGCACCACCCGCCGGCACCGTTGGCGGGCAGATGGGCGGTCGGCCCGCTGCGGTTGCGGACGGGACTGGAGGGGTTCAGGCCCCGCAAGGCCTGGGGGGCGCTATGGGCTGGGTACAGAGCTGGGGCATCGCTGCCATCCTGAGCCTGCAGTCGCACGGCGGGCCGGCTCTGGGCAGCTTTTTCAGAGTGGTCACACTGCTCGGCGACGAGAGGTTTTTCCTGCTCTTCTTGCCTCTCATCTACTGGTGCTTCGACAAGCGGCTGGGGCTGCGGTTGGCCGTCCTCGTGCTGCTTTCCAACACGCTGAACCTCTGGCTCAAGTGGGGGTTTGGCCTGCCGCGCCCGCCGGCACCGCCTGTGGCACACATCACGGAGGAGGCCGGCCCTGGCT
>JAIMBM010000191.1 GCA_023511475.1 Anaerolineae bacterium | reverse complement strand
CACCTGCCTCTTGGCAAGGCCCGCTTCCTATTCCCCCGCTTCGGGGGAACGGTAGGGGGTCACGCCACGGAGCAGACTCCCCACCGTCCCCCCGAAACGGGGGGACAGGTCCCTTCCGCCCCTTGCGGCCACCTGCCTCTTGGCAAGGCCCGCTTCCTATTCCCCCGCTTCGGGGGAACGGTAGGGGGTCACGCCACGGAGCAGACCCCCCACCGTCCCCCCGAAACGGGGGGATAGGTCCCTTCCGCCCCTGGCGGCCACCTGCCTCTGGGCGTTAGCCTCCCCCGATTCCCCCGCTTCGGGGGAACGGTAGGGGGTCGCCCGCCGCGGAAAGGTTCCTTTCCGCTATCACCGCGACGCCACTCCGGACGGTTTCCTCACCTCCGTCAGCCCCTTACACGCCTTCCCAGAGCCCGTAAGGCCCAATCCGAAAGCGCGTGCCACCCGAGACCGGGGTGCCCGGGACCCAGGCGACGCGCACTGGGGAAAGGCGGGCGCCAAAGGCGCCGGCAGCTCCAGTCTCGCGCCCCACGAGGGGCTCGACCGGCCCACTCAGGCCGCTGCAGGCGCGCCGGGGGCCGCCGGGGTCCTCCACGTCGACGGCCAGGGCATGGGCCAGCAGCCAAGCTTCGCCGTCGCCACGGCCGCGCGCGGTGACGACCGGCGGCCAGCTGCCCGGGTCGGCGTCGTACATCCCAAAGAGGACACGCTCGGACCCGACCTCTTCGAGCCGCTCGACCTCCACCCGGCCCCAGCCGTAGCCGCGCTCGCCGCCGAGCTGCAGGCGCGGCAGGACCTCCGGCCAGGGGAGCTGGGAGCCCTCGGCGCAAAAGATGTAGCCGCGGAGGATGACCGGTTGCGCGTCCCGGGTGACGGGGGAAATGTGCTCGATCTCATGCAGGCTACCCTCGTGGGCGCCGCCAGCGGACGGGTCGATGGCAGTGCTAGCCACGCTGCCGAGAAAGCGCCAGCGGAAGGCATCGGCCGTCTGACCCCAGGGCCAGAGCGGCTTCTCCTCGCCGCCAGTTGGGTAGAGGTAGCTGAGGGCCAGCTCCGCATGCACGCGCCGGCCGGCCTCGGCATAGTCGCCGCGGAGGTCGGGGCAATCTCGGGCGAGGCGGGCGGTCAGCGCGCCCCACAGGGCCTTGCCGGTGACGTAAGGGCGCGTGCGCTGCAGGTTGCCCTCGGCGCCGGCGCCGATGTGCACCGGCGAGAGCAGCCGCAGAGCGAGCGAGAATGCCTTCCAGCCCATCGCTCACTCCTTGTGTGCCTTGGCCCCGTAGCGGGTGTAGATGAGCGTCTGCTCCCACAGCTGCTTGACCAGGAGCAGGAACTCCAGGTCCGCCGCCGTGATCCCGGCGACAAAGTGCAGCGCCTGGTCCACCTCGTCCCCCACGATGCCTACGTGGAGGGTCTTGGCGGCGACGTCGAGGAGCTGCTCGCGGATCGGACGGGCGATCTGCTCGTCGGTCTTGGGCCGCGAGTACAGGAACAGCATGGCGGCGTAGGGGCCGTTCTCCTGCAGGACGCCCAGGGCCTTGGTGGCCAGGTTCTCCACATCCGTTGCCCGATGGCGGTCGGAGTCGATCGTGTTCCGCACGATCGCACCTGCAGCTTCGGCAGCGAGCAGGTCGAGGTTATCCATGACTCACCTTCCATTCATGGGTCAGGCGGATGCGGCCAAAGCCGCGGGTGCCCATGCCACCGATCCCGAGGTACTCGGCCAGCCTGAGACCGTCTCGCACCACGTGCCAGGGGCGGGTGTGCCCCAGCGAGGCGGCCTTCTCATTGCCTGCCGGGAACCCGTCGGGGCGATAGTCGTCCTCCACCACGTCGCCCCACAGCCAGGTCGCCCGGGGCAGCGCCTCGTAGGTGAAGAGCGCCCTCTCGCTGGCTGCGCCGGTGGCCGGATCGATGCTCACCGAGGTGCGCACCTCGAGGTTGCTGTTGACGACCTGGGGGAAGAGCCCCTCGTCTACCAGCACGAGACGCCGCACCACGGCCTGCCAGGCCACATCGCCCTCGACCGCACCCGACGGAGGCTGAACCTGCACTGCCTCCCGGCGGCAGCGGAGCAAGAGCCAGCCGACGTTGAAAAGCCGGTCGCGCACCGGAGCACCGGAGGCCCGGTCGGTCTGGGGTATGGATCGCTCCGGCAGGCTCGTGGCGCACTCGCCGTGCGAGAGAGCCGGGCACGCGACCGTGAGGCCGGCCTCGCGCAGGCGCCCGGCAGTGCTGACCCACACCGGCCCGGCCATCGAGTGCACCGGGAACAGGAGCAGCTGGGCATCGGCGATGCTCACCGTGCCGGCGTGCCCGCCCTCGGGGCCGCGGATGTAGCCAAAGGTGTAGCAGACGGGGCAGTTGCGGTCGCGGCAATGGGGCTTCTTCGCGCGCACCTCGTCGCCCTGCCCCTGCCCGGCACACTGGGGCCGCTCGTACCGATAGGCGGCATAGGTGCGGACGGCGCCGGAGAGCGAAGTGCCCGGAATCTTGGGCAGATTGGTCCCGGGCTCGCGGGCGATGCTCAGGTCCACGCGGCCCAGGCGATAGCCGCCGGTACCGATGTGGACCGGGTCGAGGGTCATGAGGATGAAACGCCACTGGGTGTACATCGTGCCTCCTCCTCAGTCTCTCGCCTCTCTGGCGAGGGTCATGTGCAGCTCGAGGACGTCGGCCAGCATTCCACTGAGCGCGGCCCGCTGCAGCAACAGCCTATCCTGCTCGGGCAGCGCCTTCCAGGAGCCCCGGCGCCAGTCGGCGTTGGCCAGCGCCTGCCGGCAGAGTGTGTTGAAGGGATGATCCGGATCGAGCCTGAGCGCCCCGTCGCCGCGTGGCAAGCCCCAGGCGGCTCGCCTGCCCTCTACCAGGGCGACCAGGTCCCCGGCCTGCGACCTGGTCATGGCCTCCGGCGGGCCGGCGAGCTGCCAGACGCGCTCCAGGTCTGCCAGCTCTTCCAGCAGGTAAGGCCGGTGACAGCGATCGGCGCCCCGCCGCTGCAGGCCCTCATAGGCCACCTCGTAGCGGCGGGCGGCAACGTCCAGGTACTCATAGTCAAAGGTCGAGGGGACGAATTGGACCCTATCCCCAGCCCGCAGGTCGGTGACGTGCACCCAGCGTCCCCCATCCGGCCCGGGGAACTGGCGCCGTCGCGGCCCATCGTCCGGTGTGAGGAGCCGCCAGTACGGGTACCACACGTCGCGCGCCCGGCCGTCGCCCATGACCGTCGGCACCTCCAGGGATACCTCGCGCGCGCCGACGGCCAGCCGCAGGCGGAGGCGCGCCGGCCAGCCCGTGTCGTCGGACTGCAACGGCTCTGCCGACCTGACCTCAGCCTCGCGCGGCTCGCAGCACCGCTCGAGCATCCGCCGGCCTGCCTCGAGAGCCGCAGCGAGGGGCATGCGCCGCCCAAAGTAGACCAGCCCCAGCGTCAGCGCCAGGCGGTTGCGGACCTTGCCCATCTCCTGGGCGTACTTGTCCGCTACGGCCCGCGCCACACGCAGGCCGTCGACCGCCGGGAGCAGCGCCATGAAGGTGCGGGGCTCGGCCAGGATGGGGATGGCGGGCAGATAGGCCGTAGGCTCCTCGGCCACGGCCGCTATGACCAGGCGGCCGATGAGGCGGTTGGGGCTCCCGTATCCGACCGGCTCTTCAACGGCGACCTCGCGGTGGTCCATCAGGTATTCCTTGACGTCTCGCCCGGAGCCAAGCTGCCGGGCGACGTAGCGGAGGTTATCGAGCGAGATGAGGTCGTGCTCCCGGCAGAGCACGCTCAGCCTGGCCTGGCCGAGCACCAGGTCGTAGGCGTGCCAGGGCTCCAGCTGCAGGGCCTCCAGGTTGGCGGGCCTGATGAACAGCCGGCCCGCGACCGGTGTGAGCAGCTGACCGCAGAGGCTCGCGCCGGGGTCGGCTCCCTCCGTCGGGAGGACCTCCTGCCAGAAGCGCCGGGTCGTCTCCCAGATGCGCCGCAGGCGGGCGAAGGAGGGGTTCTTGACCAGGGGGGTGCCGCTCGCGGGATCGGTGACGAGGAGCGTCTTGACCATGGTGCCGTCGAGCCAGGGCCCGAGGTCAAAGCGCCCGACGAGCAGCGCGAGCCGGGCGTTGTCGTCCGCGACCTCATCGGTCCAGATGGTCGTGGAGAGCTTCTGGGACCAATCTCTGGCGCGATGGGCACGGCGCCCGGTGCAGACCTCGCACAGCCTGAGCCGGCCGGCCGAGGAGTGTCGGGGCGCCTGCGGCCGCAGCCCGCAGACGGGGCAGAGGTCGGCCGATCTGGAGCCCCAGAGCCTCTGCAGCCACACCGGATCGCACCGCCGCGTGACCGGCGCCAGGTGCTCGGTCATGGGCGGCATCTCGTCCCTCGACCCTTCGATTGACGAGCCCGGATCTGGCGACTCGGTGCTACCATCCGTCGCGGAGGGGCCGGCCCCGAGCTGTCGCCGGGGATCCTGAGCCCACCACGGTTTGCCGTCCAGCATGAGTCGGGGCACCATCTCCCCCTGCAGGTCTTTCGTCTCGTCGCCCCAGACCGCGCCCCGGAGCAACGCCTCCAACGTCGCGCCCTCCTTGCTGGTGCAGCGCATCAGCTCGAGGCAGGGTCCCTGCGGAGTACCGCCCGGGACGACGAACACAATGCCGTCCTCGTCTTGGTAGACCTCAGCACCGAGCGGGTACTCCTCCTCGATCAGTTTGCGGACCCTTTCGAGTGCCTCTCCCAGCGCCTCACGGCGCACCAGCACGTCCGCCATACGGCTCGCCGCACTGATGAACCCGAGGCCATCAAAGCGGACGCTCAGGAGGCGCCAGCGCAACTCGGTGGCAGGCGGCTGAAAGCCCAAGAGTGCACCCGCCAGCGCCGCCTTGTACAGGGCGGCCACCAGGCCGGACCAGTCCGAGAGCGTGACCTCGTTGATCGGCCGACGCGTGTCCGCAACTGCCAGGGCGAACGCTTTTGCCAGGCGAGGCTTGTCCTCTCCGGGAACCCCCGTGGCCTGGGCGAGGGTCTCGCGCAACAAGTCCGTGAGACCAGCGAGAAGGGAAGGCTCGAATCCGAACGGCGTACTGGCTCGGGCCTCCGCCTGCGGCTGCTTGCCCAGTTTCGCGAAGTGGTCTCTGTCACATGGGTGTGGGGGCTCCTCCTTCTCGATGTGGGCGGCTCCGTGACACCGTACTAGATAGGCGATCGGCAAGCTCAGGCCGCGACCCTTCGCTTTGCGCCTTGCCTGCGTGGGGGCCTCCGCTAGGTCAAAGACGGAGCCATGGTATTCGAGCAACGTTACGACCGCCCTCGCCAGCTCCAGGCCCCAACCCCGCGCGGTGCTGAAAGGTAGCGCCTCCGGCTGTGGCGGAGGGTTTGCAGAGTGTCGTTGCACATGCTGGTCCGAACACTTGCGCCAGTCGTGCAGCCAGCCGGCCAGCTCGGCGAGGAGGAGGGATTTCGCATTCTGGCGGAGCACTTCAAGCTCACTGGGCAAAGACACCATCAATCACCTCCGGCAACCGCGTGAGTTCCTGAAAGCGGCCCTCGCGGCGCCACGTGTACAACGTGCCGGGCGTGTCCTTCCGCACCACGCCGAACCCGCTGGTCCGCTTCGCCGAGAACCCGTACTGCAGGAAGAGCAGTATCATCGCCTGCGCAAGCAGATGCAGGTCGGAGCAGCATTCCAGGCCTTCTTCTTCCGCCCTTTCCGCATCCTCGAAGGACGCGTACAACACACTGAAGGTGCCCGCTGCCTCCGCCGGCGCGCACTCGAAAAAGATCGGCTTCGTGCCCGCCTTGGTCTTGCGGTCGTGAGGGTTCATCACCAGCACATCCATACGGTCGAAGAAAGTGGGGTAGAAGAAGAGCCGTCCGGCCAGGAACCCGTCCTTGGCGAGTCGTGCCAGGCCTCGACGATAGAGGCTGGCCGCACCTGGCCGTACATCATCCAGGTAGGCCGAGAGTCTGTCGCCATCTCGCGGGTCTAAGTCATTCTCGTTGCCAAAGAGCCTGGTCAACTGCAGGCGGCGTTGGGAGAACTCGTCGTCGTCGCACTCGGCCCTCGAATCAACCAGTGCTTTTGTAGCTGCCCAGCGCAGAAGCCCCTTCCAGGCAGCGGCGGAGACGATCGGCACCTTGAACACTCTGTCCTTGCGGAGTGGGTTGTCACAGACATGGAATAGCTCGTCGTCCTTCGATAGGTAGGGTGTGGCCAGCGTGAACTGAAACTGCAGAAAGGCATAGACCCCGGGCAAGAGCCCTGGAGGCGGAGGTTCCGGCACCCGGATACCCAACGCGTCCATTCGCCGAGACTGCTCTGCAATCATGGTGTTGTATTGAGAGGGCTGCCGGCGGCCCTGTGGCGAGGAGACGATTGTGCGGTGCTG
>JAIMBM010000190.1 GCA_023511475.1 Anaerolineae bacterium | reverse complement strand
ACCGGCGAGATTGCTTCGGCGGCTGCGCCGCCTCGCAATGACGGGCAGTGGCGTCCGCCACCGGCGGCGGTCGCTTGTAGGCCACATGTCTGCGGATCGGGTAGGGGGACGCTGTGGCGGAGTGCGACGCCAGGGGGACGACTCCCTCGGCAAACGAGTTGCTCCTTCTCCGGACGAGACATCGCCTACGGAAGGAGAGGCGTGGCGACGAGACACTACCGCGACTAGGTTCCGAGAGTCGCCAGATGGTCGCAGTCTACACCGACGATTCTGGGATACACCCAAAGAGCAGAGCCCGCCGGCGCGCCACGCCCTGAACACAAGCAGCGACAGGGCAGGCACCCCACAGACCAGGGCGTGTCGCCCACCGACAATATGTGAACTGTCCTTTATGTCAGCTAAAGCCCGCCGGGTCGACGTCAATGCGCCAGCCGCGCGGTACGGTCAGATCGTCCAGCACCCGGTGCGGGTCCGGCGCCCGGAGGATGAGGTGCCACCGCCAGCGGCCGTGCAGGCGCGCATGCGGGCAGGGTGCCGGCCCGATCATCTCCACCCCCGGGATGCCCAGCGCCCGGATGCGCTCGACGAGCGCCCCGGCCAGCTCGGTCGCCCGCTGCCGCGCGCGGGCCGCATCCTCGTCAGCATACAGGAACCGCACCAGCCGGGCGAACGGCGGATAGCCATGCCGTTGGCGGAACGAGAGCTCCTGCCGCACAAAGCCCTCATAGTCGTGGCGGCCCGCCGCCCGGATGGCATAATGCTCCGGCGTGTAGGTCTGCACGATCACGCGCCCGCCGAGCGGACTTCGCCCGGCGCGCCCTGCCACCTGGGTCAGCAGCTGGAAGGTACGCTCGGCCGCCCGATAGTCCGGGAGATGCAGGGCCGTGTCGGCGCTCACCACTCCCACCAGCGTCACGAGCGGCAGGTCCAGCCCCTTGGCGATCATCTGCGTGCCGACCATGACGTCGGCCTCGTGCTCGACGAACTGCCGCAGCAGCTCCTCGTGGCTCCCGCGGGTCCGCGTCGCATCCCGGTCCCAGCGGACGACCCGCGCCTCCGGGAAGAGGGCCCTGACCTCCTCGACCACGCGCTGCGTCCCGATGCCAAAGTAGCGGATGCGCCGGCTCAGGCACCTTGGGCAAACCCGCGGCTGGGGTTCCCGGTGATAGCAGTGATGGCAGACCAGCTCCTGCTCCACCCCGTGATAGCTCAGGGACACGTCGCAGCGAGGGCAGGTAAGCGTGTGCCCGCAGTCACGACACAACACAAAGGTGGCGCTGCCCCGCCGGTTCAAGAAGAGGACCACCTGCTCCCGCGCGGCGAGCGCCTCGGCCATTGCAGCCTGCAGTGCACGGCTAAAGATGCTGCGGTTGCCCTCTCGCAGCTCGCGGCGCAGGTCCACTACCTCGACGGGGGGCAGGGGCAGGTAGAGCAGGTCTTCATTCCCTTCGGTCAGCGGCTGGAGGCGCAGTGGCCGGCCGGGCAGGTGGTGCTGCGCCTGCTGCTCCTCTATGTGTCTCCGGTGACTCAGCACCCGCTTGGGGAGCGAGAGCCTCGTATACACCCCAGAGGCCGCCCGATGCATGCTGACCACATCGGGAGTGGCACTCCCGAGAATGACGCAGGCCCCACAGAGCGAGCCGAGCGCCACGGCCGCCTCGCGGGCGTGATAGCGCGGCGCCGTCTCCTGTTTGTACGAGGGCTCGTGCTCCTCATCTACCACGATCAGGCCCGGGTCCGCCATAGGGGCGAGGATGGCCGAGCGCGGGCCGACGACCACAGCAGCCTGCCCCTGCATGACCCGCCGCCACTGATCATACCGCTGGCCCTCGCTGAGCTGGCTGTGCCACACGGCAACACGCCCCGGGAAACGTGCCGCAACCCGCCGCACCGTCTGTGGGGTCAGCGAGATCTCGGGGACGAGGAAGATCACCCCGCGGCCCTGGGCCAGCACCCGGGCGGCCGCCCGAAGGTAGATCTCCGTCTTGCCGCTTCCCGTTACGCCGTGCAGGAGGAAGGTGTGGTGCCGCCGCGCCTCCAATACGGGGATGATCTGCTCGAGGACCCGCTCCTGATCCGGGGTCAGGCGAGGCTCCTCCGCCAGCACGAATTCGCGCCCCGCCAGAGGATCGCGCCACACCTCCACCTCGGCGATCTCCACCAGCCCACGTGCCACGAGAGCCTCGAGGCTGGCACGGCTCACCCCCGTCTCGGCGAGAACACGCGAGACGGGAAGGGCAGCGCCCGGCCGGGCCTCCTCCACGAGATACCGGTACAGGGCGAGCTGCCGTGGCGCTCCTGAGAGCGTCGCCTCTGCCCCCCCAGCGCCGGGCACAAGACGCACAAAGCGCTCCGTCTTGGGGCGCGCCGTTGGCGTCCTCCGACCGGTGTGCTGCGTCACCAGCCCCTTGTCGACCAGCGCCGAAAGAGCACTGCGCCAGCCTGCCACGCGGGCCAGGTTGGCGACCCGCGCGAGTGGCACCGGCCCCCTGCCTTTGAGGGCCCGGTACACCGCCTGCTGTGTCGGCGAGAGCGCAATCCCCTCCGACGGTCCCTCAGCAGCGACCTCGACCAGAACCTCGCTCGTCGCTCCCGCGCCCGGGGGCAGCATCATCTTCAGGACCCGCCCCAGGGGTGCGAGATACTCGCGGGATATCCACTCCGCCAGAGCGATCTGAAGGGGAGTGACCACTGCCTCGTCTCCGACGAGGCCCTCGATCTCCCTCGCCTCGACAGGCGGGGCCGAGCTGGCGAATCCGGTGACGATCCCATCCAGCCTCCGCCCTCCAAAGGGCACCCAGACCATGTGCCCGGGGCGAAGGATGCCCCGCAGCGCCTCGGGGACCACATAGTGGAAGGTGTCGCCGCGATCTCTACCCTCGCGCGATAGGCCCGGGCGCCCGACCGGGGCGTTGACGGCGACGGTGGCGTAGCGTAGCGTCTCCAGGCCCAAGGGACTCCCCTCAGAAGACCACGGCTGCGTACCCCACGAAATCGGAAGGAGCCCCCATGGGGTGCACGTCGTGGCTGGTCGTCTGCTCCAGGATGACGCCCCGGGTCGCGCCGAGGTCCCGGGCTGCCGCGACCAGCGCGGCGATCGCCCCGCCCCCGCACGCGCTCCGGTCCTCCAGGGCACGCTCCAGGGCCTCCTCGACACGCAACTCTGCGACCGCATCGAGCAGTCGCCGGTCATTCTCGCGAGCCCAGGCCAGCGCACCGGCGCCCATGCCACGGGGAGCAAAGCCATAGCGCGGTCCATAGTGCGTCAAGTCGCTGGAGCCCAGAATGTAGACGCTGCCGCCGTGGAGCCGCACGGCCCGGGCGACGGCCTCCCCGACGTCGATCGCATCCTCGCTCGGGGGTACCATCAGAGGCACGACGGTCGCCTGTGGAAAGAGGTAACGAACGAACGGAAGCTGCACTTCGATCGAGTGCTCCTGCGTGTGCGCGCGCGGATCCTCGACCACCAATCCGCCGGACTCGCCCACTATCCTGTCAGCGAGCGCCCGGTCGACCTGCAGCGCGCCCAGCGGCGTGATCCAGGTACCAGCCGCGAACACGGCCGCCCGCGTCACACCCCACACATGGACCGCCCCGAGGATGACGAGGGTATCAGGCATGCCGCTCGCTGCGAGGGCGGCAAAGGTCCTCGCCGCCGTTGGTCCAGAGTAGCTCCAGCCGGCATGGGGCACGAGTCCGGCAAAGTAGCGGCCCTCCGGCACCGCCTTCCGGGCGTCTTCGAGATAGCGGGCAAGCTCGGCCCGGCAGCGCTCTGGCTCTGCGGGGTAGAACATGCCCGCCACGATGGGTTCGCGCCGCATCGAGATCACCTCCTCATCGAGCTGTAGCGTACTGGCCGCCGGTTACCGGCGGCCAGCCTCCCCCTCGATCCCTCTGCCAGCAACTCATGCTACAGGACGATTGCCAGGAGCCGTGATCCCTGACCTACAGGGCCACTTTCCTCGGCCTTGCCCGCGACTTTTCCGCCTGCATGATGGCGAGGATACGCTGAACCGTCGCATCCAGCTCCCCCTCGCGGTTGACCACCACATAGTCGAAGCGGTGAATCTCTCTCATCTCATCCCGCGCGGTCGCAAGGCGCCGTCGCAGCGCCTCCTCGCCCTCCGTGCCGCGAGCGCACAGTCGCCGCGCCAGCTCTTCCTCTGACGACGCAGTGACAAAGATGAACACAGCTTCTGGCATCAGCTCCCGGATACGCGCCGCGCCCTGCACGTCCAGCCGCATGATGACATCCTCGCCACTCGCCAGGGCCTTCCTCACCTGCTCTTTGGGTATCCCCTTGTACTCGCCATAGACCACGGCATGCTCGAACAGCTCTCCGCGGTCGATCATTCCCTCGAAATCGGTCCGTGAGCAAAAGAGGTAATCGACTCCGTGCACCTCGCCCGGCCGCTGTGGCCGCGTCGTTGCCGTCACCACAAAATGGAGGGGATATCCCATCTCCTTCATGCGCGCCACACAGGCATCCTTGCCGGCGCCCGACGGTCCCGAAAGGATCACCACCAGAGGCGCCGGCTGCAGGTAGGGCTCAAGGTCGACGTCTCCGATCCTGTGGGGGTCGCTCTCTGCCACGATGGCGGGTCTCGTCGCCCCGCCCGGCTGGATACGTCGCGGATCAGCCACGTTGTCGTCCCCTCCCCTGATCGACTCGATTTGCGATGGTCTCGGGCTGCAGCGCAACCATGGCCACATGGCCGCTATCCAGCACGATCACTGCCTTGGTCTTGCGACCGTGCGTCATGTCGATGGCCATCCGGCGCTCCTTCGCTTCCTGCACCAGGCGACGTACCGGCGCAGAGTCGGGGCTGACGATGGCCACGATGCGGTTCGCCGCTACACTCCCTCCGAACCCGACATGCACCAGCTCGGTGCTCACGATACCCCTCCAGACAAGCGCTCAGGTAACCTTTCCCCGGCAGGATGCAACCCGGACTCGCCTGCGTACTCCGTGCTGCCCACCTGCGCAGCACGACCCCTCATCCCACCGCTTCCTGTCGCCCGCCAGCAGTTGCCTCCGGAACCTGCACCCACTATAATAACCTTGCGACTGGCACGTGGCTGTTGGTCGCCTGCGACCTGTACGGCCGGTGCCGGCCGCGCCACGATCCGGGCAACTCAGCGACGGGCCAGAGCCCTTGCCCCTACCGGAGGAGGATATGCCGATCTACGAATACCGCTGTCAGCGCTGCGGCAAGAGAATCAGCCATTTCGTTCGCAGCTTTGCGGCGGCCGACGTGCCTCCCCCCTGCCCCCGCTGCCAGAGCACCGATCTGCGTCGACTCGTCTCCCGCATCGCTGTGCTGGCCTCTGAAGAGAGCCGCCTGGAAAACCTGGTCGATCCCAGCTCCCTCGGGGACGTTGACGAAAACGATCCCCGCAGCGTCGCCCGCTGGATGCGTCGCATGGGCAGAGAGGTCGGCGAGGACCTCGGCCCCGAGTTCGACGAGGTCGTCGACCGCCTCGAGGCTGGCGAGAGCCCCGAGGAGATCGAGAGCTCCATGCCCGACCTCGGCAATGACCCGGGTGATGCCGGAGATGAGTGACTGCCGCCCATCGGCTGCCAGCTATCAGCCTTCAGTCGCTGCCTGCCGCATGCAGCAGGCGGGCCGTCCCGCTGCAACGAGGGCCGCAGGGTGGCCCCCGCATACTGAAGGCTGCTAGATGGCCGCCGACCGCCGGGCGCTCGCCTAGAACCTCTCGTGACGCACGACGTCCAGCACAAAGATCGTCGCGCCCCCCACCTGCACCTCAATGGGGTTCGGCATATAGAGCTCGCCCGGCTCCATTACGGGAGGAAGCGGGTTCACGTACTCGGTGCGAGTGTGGCAGTTCTGGCGGATGATCTGCAGGACCTCGTCTACCTTCTCCTCGTCGATCCCGATGAGGATCGACGCGTTGCCCTCCCTCAGGAAGCCGCCGGTGGTGCTGATCTTGGTGGAGGGAAAGCCGCGCTCCCTGAGCGCCAGCATCACCTGGTCGGCGTCGTCGGAGTGCACAATGCTGATGATCAGCTTCATCTCGCCCCCTTTCCACGCTCCTGCAGCAGACAGCCATCTCTCATCCGGACCGGCCCAAACCACGACAGGCTAGGGCTGACCCCCGGGCTCGGCCAGCTGCGCCTCCACCCGCCTGCGGATGGCCCCCTGCACCTCCTCCACCGACTGCCGCGCATCGAGCACACACCAGCGCTCGGGCTCGGCTGCCGCCATGGCCAGGTAGCCCTCCCGCACCCTCTGATGGAAGGCAATCTCCTCCCGGTCGATGCGCGTCAGCTCCTCCTGCCCCCGCTCATGCGCCAGAGCGCGCCGCCGCAGGCCGATCTCGACCGGAAGGTCCAGATAGATGA
>JAIMBM010000019.1 GCA_023511475.1 Anaerolineae bacterium | reverse complement strand
ATCCCCACCACGTCGATCGTGTACGTTTCGGGATCGATGTCGACAAAGACAGGCCGCGCCCCCACAAGGACGATGGCCTCGGCGGTCGCAACAAAGGTGTGGGCCACCGTGATCACCTCATCCCCGGCGCCCACACCACAGGCCATCAGCGCGATCTGCAGGGCCGTCGTGCCGTCGGAGACGCCCACCGCATACGCCGTGCCGGCATGCGCGGCGAACTCGCGCTCGAGAGCCTGCACGTTGGGCCCGAGAAAGAGCTGCATCCCTTCCAGGACCTCGGCCACGCGGCTCAGGATCTCCGCCTTCAGCGGCCGGTACTGGGCCCCAAGGTCCACCAGGGGAATGCTCATGACCCCTCCTCCGCGGCCAGGCTGCCCACGGCAATCCCTGCTCCGGAGCTGCCCCCGGGAGCTGAGCCGGCCTCTCCGGAGGCGCCAAGGTAGCGCAGCACCCGGGCCGGCACGCCGGCCACGATCGCCCTCGGAGGCACATCGCGCGTCACCACGCTGCCGGCGCCCACGATGGCCTCCTCGCCGATCTCCACGCCGCACAGGATGGTGGCATTGCTGCCTATCGATGCCCGCCGCCGGACCACCGTCGGGATGCAGGTCCAGTCGCCATCGCCCTGCAGGTTGCCCTCCGCCGTGGTCGCCCGGGGATAGCGGTCGTTGGTGAACATCACCCCATGCCCGATGAACACCTCATCCTCGATGGTGACACCCTCGCAGATGAACGTATGGCTTGAGACCTTGGCCCGCCTCCCGATCCTCGCACCCTTTTGGACCTCCACGAACGTGCCGATGCGGGTCTCGTCGCCGATCTCACAGCCATAGAGGTTGGCGAAGGCACGGATGACGACATCCCGCCCGAGCGCGACGTCGGGCGCAATCCGCGCTGTCTCGTCTGCTACCACTCGATCTCCTCCCAAACCTGCCCGTTGTGGAGTGAGCGCTGCGCCGCCTGCAGCACCCTGACGACCCTCGCACCGACCTCACCACTGCTCCGCGGCTCCCTGCCCTCTCGGATGCACTGCAAAAAGTGCTGGCACTCGGACTTTAGTGGCTCGACCCAGGTGACCGGGTAGGGCACCGCCTCGCCGTAGCGGTAGGAGAGGTGAAACTCTTCCTCCGTGTCCGAGTACGGGGGGAGATCAACCCCCTTGTCGTAGATCAGTATCTTGTCCGGGGCGATGTCGTCGTAGACCAGCATCTTGTGGCTGCCCACGATGGTGTACCGGCGGATCTTGCACGGGTCGAGCCAGCTCACGTGCACCTCGGCCAGGATGCCTTCGGGGAAGAACAGCGCGAGATAGGCCACGTCGTGGATTCCCTTGCGCCATTGCACGTAGGCGTTGCCCCAGGCGCTCACCCTGACCGGATCCCTGCCGAGGATGAACCGCAGGATCGACACGTCGTGCGGCGCCAGGTCCCAGAGGACGTTGATGTCGCTCTGGAAGACCCCCAGGTTGACCCGCGTGGCATTGACATAGTAGATGCGGCCAAGCTCCCCCCTCTCGATGATCTCCCGCACTGCCTCGACCGCCGGGTTGTACTCAAAAGTGTGCCCCACCATAAGCAGGCGCCCCTGCCGCCTCGCCTCGGCCACCATCTCCTCGGCCTGCGCAAGGTCGGCCGCCAGAGGCTTTTCCACGAGCACATGCTTGCCCGCAGCCAGCGCCTCCATCGCCAGCCGGTAGTGCGTCGCTACCGGAGTGGCCACGACCACGGCGTCGACATCGGAGGCGAGGATATCGCGGTAGTCGCGTGTGGCCTCGGCCTCCGGATACAGGCTCTTGACGTGCTCAAGCCGCTCTTGACAGAGGTCGCAGAGCCAGGCAAGCCGCGACCCGGGCAGCTCGTGAAAGTTCCGTGCATGCTTCGGGCCCCAGTACCCACACCCGATCACGCCCACGCTCACCGTATCACCCACTCGACCTCCTCCCCAAGCCCGGACTCAGCCCGCCCCTCGACCGCTCACCACGGCCAGGGGCGTACGCGCCAGGATCTTCAGGTCCAGCCAGAGGGATTGCTCCTCGATGTATCGCAGGTCGAGGCGCACCATCTCGTCAAAGCTCACCCGGTTGCGCGCTTCGACCTGCCAGAGCCCTGTGATACCGGGCAGGGCCTCCAGACGCCGGCGGTGCCAGTCCTTGTACAGCGCCACCTCATAGGGCAGCGGCGGCCTCGGGCCCACCAGGCTCATCTCCCCCCTCAGCACGTTGAAAAGCTGTGGCAGCTCGTCCAGGCTGAGCTTGCGCAGCACCCGGCCGACCCGGGTGACCCGGGGATCGTCGCGCATCTTCAGCGTCTCTCCCGGGCCCGGGCCGAGGTGACCCGGGCTGAGGTTCCCGCCGATCAGCCTCGCCACGTGCGCCATATGCAGGGCCGGGTCGGCATCTACCCGCATCGAGCGGAACTTGAGCATCACAAATGGCTTGCCCTTCTCGCCGACCCGCTCCTGCCGGTACAGGATGGAACCCGGGGAGTCCAGGCGGACCGCTGCCGCAATGGCGGCCATGAGCGGAGCAAGCACCACCAGCGCCAGAACACTGATCGCGACATCAAACAGGCGCTTCCACAGGCGCCGAGTGCCCCGGAGGACCGGGCGGCTCAGCGCCAACACGGCGATGCCACCAGAGCGGATAGAGACCTGCAGAGAAGCCTTGCAGGGCAGGCTCTCCTCACAGCTCAGGAATAGCAAGAGACCTGCGGCTATGACCACGGCGCAGCAGACCCACATCAGCTTGCGGTGACCGTGCAGCATACCCCTATCCCGCCAGCTTGCTAGGAAACATAGTATGCGGGCTCCAGAACGAGCCTCCCGGCCTCCGAAACGCCATCGGCCACCGTGATCCGGCCAATCGTCGCACCTCCCGGCGCAGCTGCCTCCCCGGTATGCCCCGCCGCTCTGGCAATCCAGCTCATCCGGGTGCGCCACCAGCGCGCTACCTCCGCCGGGAGCGCGTGCCAGAAATCTTCCCGTCGCCTGACCTCGGCCAGCAGCCGCTCATAGACCGCCAGACACTCTGGCCTGCGCAGATAGTCCGGGTGTGTGTCGATCAGGGCCATGCCGCAGTGCTCACGCAGAAAGTCGACCTTGCGCAGCCACAGCTGGGGGGTAGCCTGCCCAAGCACCCGCAGCAGGGTATGGTCCTGCGCCAGCGTATAGGGCAGCTCCACAAAGCGCCCCATGATGAAGGGCCAGATGCTCATGGTGCCGCCCGGCATGGGCTCGAAGGGGTCGGTATCGAAGAACGAGCTGTCGTACTCGATCTCGAGAGACTGCATCCAATGGGGGTTGCGGTGCGTCATCGGCGCACGGAACCCGACCGCCTGCCATGCCCGCAGGTAGCGGTTGATGGACACG
Source organism: Anaerolineae bacterium (assembly GCA_023511475.1). GTDB lineage: Bacteria > Chloroflexota > Anaerolineae > SpSt-313 > SpSt-313 > SpSt-313. The sequence continues at coordinate 11,322 of JAIMBM010000019.1, read as the reverse complement.
GCGCGCTTCTCGAACACCTCCCGAGAGGCAAAGAGCCGGCCATCGTGCCGCAGCCCATGGACCCCGACCTCAAAGCCGCGCCGGCGCAGGTCAGCGAGCAGGGCTACGTCCACCTCATACCCTTCCGGCACAAAGTTGAAGGATGAGCGAAAGCCGTAGCGCTCCTCCAGGTCCGCCAGGGTCGGCACAAAGTGCATCCCCTGAGCCGTCTCGACATCATGCGTCAGCACAAGGGCGAAGCGGCGGCCGCCGGGCCAAAAGTGCACGTACGGCACCGAGCGCAGCCCCCGCCTCTGGCACAGCCTGCACACCACCTCGGCCACGAACCTCACATAGCGGTCTTCGACCGGCCATCGCAGGAGCGCCCCCTTCCGCGCCCGCGCCGCCATCTGCCGCTGAAGCCGGATGCGGGCCGGGCGGGGAATGAGCCGGCGCAGCGCATAGTAGGCCCACCCGCCGGTCCCAAGCCGCCAGTGATCCGGGCCGAGCTGCTCCTCGCTCAACAGCGACCCCACGATCCCGGCGGCGTCCGGGACTCTGGCCGCAGGCAGTCCCTCCAGGCAGCCCCGCGCCTCCTGCACGGCCCGCTCCCAATCCGCCTCGGAGAGCCCCCTTTCCAGGAGCCCCCACAGGCTCCAGGGTGTGTTGGCCGCCGTCAGGTAGCGCCCGTCAGCCAAAGTGCGCATAGAGCAACTCACCCATGCCCCGGCACACGGTGGCTGGGGAGCGTTTGATCAGCGTGCGCAGCGCACGGTCCGCCCAGGTGTTCGTGGGCTGCCAGCGGTCACCCCCAATCCACGAATACGTCAGGGGCTCCTCGACCGGGCGAAAGTGATGCTTGAACTCCCGCAGCCCCTCCTGGCTCGCATCGGTGCGCCCAAAGTCCAGCGCGGGAAAGCCCTGCTGACACGCCCACTCGACTGCCTTCCACACGGCAAAGCGGACAATCGGCAGCGCCTTGCGGCGCGGGTCGTAGGCCACGTACTTGATCATCGCGGCGCGGCCGTGATAGAGCGACAGCGCACCCGCTACCACGTCATCTCCCTCGGCGGCGAGCACGATGTGCCCTTGACCGGGGCGGATCAGCTGCTCCCACAGCCTCAAGAAGAACCGCCTCGGCTGTACCGGCACGCCGAGGTTGCGCCGGGTCAGGACCTGCAGGCGATAGAAGCATTCCACGTCCCGGCGGTCCCCAAAGGAGACCAGGTGCACCCCCTGTTTCTCGGCCTGCTTGATCTTCTGGCGCGTCGTCCTCTCAAAGGCCATAAGCTGGCTCTGGGGATCCGCCCGCAGTTGCAGGGTGTGGATGACGTAGGGCTGCCGCGCACGCACGCCCTGCTTGATCGGGAGCGCCCAGCGCACCTCGACCGACGGAATCTCCCCGGCCGCCTGCTTCTCCACCAGCCAGCCGACCAGATCGGCGAGAGCACCTTCGCTGCTTGCAAGGGGAGCACAGTGGTCGGTAAACGGCAACGACACCCATCGCCGCCCCGTCAGCCGGCTCCGCAGCTCCATCATAGGCATGCCGGCTGCGATATGCCCCGAGCGGTCCGAGAGGACCAGCGCAAAGGCCCGATGGCCGTAGCACTCTGCCAGGAGCTGCGCCCAGACCGGCTGATGGAAGAGGGTCGCAGACGGATGGCTGCCGGCAAAGGTCGCCCAGGCTGGCGAGCCAATGGGCATCTCTGAGATCATGACATTCCCCTCCCGGCCTGCCTGAGCAGCAGGTCATAGACTCCCAGATAGCGCTCCTTCATCACCTGCCAACGGTACCCCTGATAGCGCTCCCAGGCGCGCCCGGCGCGCTCCTCCATCCCTCGAGGGTGGGCGATGGCCCAGGCAATGGCCCTGGCCAGGTCACCAGCATCTCCGGTCCGAAAGTAGAGCACCTCGTCGTCGCTGAAGTGCTGGCGAAAGGTCTGCCGGTCCGAAGCAATGACCGGCACGCCGAGGGCCACGAACTCGAACATCTTGTTCGGCGACTGGTACTCGAAGAGCATCGGCACGACGCCAATGTCGGCCTGGGTCAGCAGCTTCATCAGCCGCTCCCTGACGACAAAGCCGTGGAACTCGACCTGCTCCTCGACGCCCAGCCGGCGAGCCAGGGCCTCCAGGGCCGGCCGGTACTCGCCCTGGCCCACGATGTCGAAGTGAACCCTGTGCTGCGGCCCGAGCAGCCTGATCGCCTCGAGGACCACCTGTATGCCATAGTTCTCCGTGATGGTCCCGTGTTGCACCAGCCGCAGTTCGTGCCCACGTCGCTCGCGCGCCCTCAGCGCCCGGTGAAACATGCGCTCATCCGGCACATTCAGGACCGCGGTGACCTTCTGCTCCGGCACACCGTGCTGCACCAGCACATTTCGGGCCATCTCGTGGCAGCAGATGACCGCGTCGGCTACCGCGCAGGAGGCCCGCTCCTGCCAGCGCAGAAGCCTCGCCATCCAGTGGGTCATCGGCACGCCTTGCTTCTGGGCCCACAGCTCGGGCATGCTCTCAAACAGGTAGAGGATCAGCCGGGCCCCTGCGAGGCGCGGCACGAGCCCGGCAAAGGCGAGCGCATCCGGCATGGAATCCGCCTCGACCACGGCGTACGGATGGCGCAGATGCAGCCGGGCAACGGTGGCCGCGGCAAGGAGGAAGAACCCTCCATACTCCGCCAGGTACAGGGGCAGGCCACCCCTCCGCGTCCCCATGGGCAGGCGGTAGACGGCGACACCATCGACGACCTCCCGCGCCGACTCCCCCGGCCCACGGAGGCACACCACGTCTACATCATAGCCGGCCTCGACCAGGGTCTCCGCGTTGCGCCGAAGGTGCGACTCTGCCGGATAGTACGAGCGCCTGATGATACAGCACCGCTTCCTCGTCATGCCGCCCGCTCCCTCATCACATCCTCATAGACCTGGAGGATGCGCCTGGCGATGGCCGGAAGGTCATATCTTCGGGTCCGCTCCCGCCCGTTCGTGCGCTCGCGGCGCTCGAGCACCTGTGCCACCTTCGCGGCGATATCCTCCGCATCCCGCCGGCAGATGTGGCACCCCGTGACCCCCGCCAGCACCTCGGTTACGTCGCCAACCTCCGTACAGACGACGGGAAGATTGCAGGCCATGGCCTCCTTGACGACCTGCGGCGATCCCTCCCACTCGGAGGGGAGCACCAGCACGTCACAGGCGTTCATGTACAGCGGAATGCTCTCGTACGGCTGCTTATGAGCGACCACCAGGTCCACATCCAGCCCTCCCGCATGCAGGCGCCTGACCGCCTCCTGTACGAGGTCGAAGCGCTTCAGACGCTTGGAGACGTCGCCCGCAAACAGGACCAGGCCCTTCCGCGGCGACAGGCCCAGCCGCGCCCGGGCTTCCTCCTGGGCAATCGGCCTGAACAGGTCAAAGTCGACGCCGCACGGCACCACCGCCGCCCGCTCCAGGCCGATCGCCCGCTTCATCTGCTCGCTCACCACGATGGTCCTGCTCGCCAGCCGCGATATCGCCCAGCAGAGGGGGGCCTGCCAGCCGTGCAGGGTCTCGTCGCCATGGTGTGTGATCACCAGGGGGTACCGGAGCTGCATGCGCGCCACCATGCCGGCGAACACATAGTGCGCATGTACCAGATCGTAACGCCCGCTGAGCACGCGGCCGACCAGGGGCACGACGCTCGCCGGGTAGAGCCACTTGGATCGCTTGACGTCGACGTGCAGCACGTCCACATCGGCCCCCTCCCGCCGCAAAGAGAGCACCTGCTGCTGCACAAAGACCCCATTCTCTGGATGCTGCGGCACAGGGTACATGTGGGTGAAGACGAGCACTCTCATGCGGCAGCCTCTACCCTCCGCTCGATGCTCGGCAGTGCGCACACCATGCCCACAAAGACCCAGTGGTACGCGTAGAGCTGGAAGTAGCCAACCAGATTGTCGGTGAGCGACATGAGTGCAAAGGCCACCTGAACGGCCAGCAAGGCAAGCGCGATCCGGCGGTAGACGGGGGTGCGGAGCCTCCCCCAGGCGCGCAGGCTTCCGGCTATCAGCGCCGCCTGCAGCCACAGCTGCGTTGCCAGCCCCAGCACCCCGCCGTCGATCAGGGCCGCCAGATAGTCGTTGTGCGCGTCGAAGCCAAGCAGCTCAGAGGCGGCGTTGGCACCGTGCCCAAGGAGCAATCCCCCTTCAAGGGCCTTCGCACTCCGCCTCCACGCCGCCAGGCGCCACTCGATCGAGTTCCCACCGAGCCCCGGCGCCTGCCACCGTACCGTCTCCACCTCCGCCAGCCGCTTCTGCGCCGTCGGCACCAGGAGGAGCACGAGCACTGCCAACAGCGCCATCCCGAGCGGTATCCAGAGATTCCTTCTCAGCGCAGAGATCACAAGCACGGCGGGGACCAGACCGAGCCAGGTGATTCGCGTGTAGGTCAGGAACAGGCACGCCAGCACCAGTGCACACCAGACCCCGGCAAGCAGCCTGTCACGCCAGGCCTGGGCGTCGAGCAGCGTCACCAGAGCCAGGGCAAAGACCATGAGCAGGTAAAAGCTGTAAGGATTCGGATGATTCCAGGTGCCGAAGACGCGGCTGATGTCGCCCCGGACAAACTCGCTGCTCCCCGTGCCGCTGACGGCCTGATACAGTCCTGCCCCGATGGGGATGAGCGATGCCCAGGAAAAGAGCGCAACGGCCCGCCGAACCTGTCGCTCCTCCGTAAAGCTGGCAGCCGCGAGCAGAAGGAGGACCAGAAAGCCCAGGTTGCGAACCCAGGTAGCGATGTTGTCGGTCCCCAGGCGCCCCGCAGCAACCGACGATGCGGCGAGGAGCACGTTGCCCACGACCAGTGGGGCGAGGATCGGCCGCAGCGCGGCGGTGGGCAGCGGGCGCCCCAGAAGCGCCAGGGCGCCGAGCGCGATGATGAGCAGACCCAGGAGCTCGCTCGGGTTCAGCGCGACAGAGCCGACAGAGACCGCCGCACTCCGTGAGAATGCGTTGATGAACGCGTTGACAAAGATGATCCCCAGCACAAATGCCGCCGGCCGCCACAGGATGAAGAGTGCCGCCAGGCACCCCACTAACAGAAGGCTGGCGGCCGGAAGCCCCGCCTTTGCGATGAGTGCGCCGTCGAGCGCCGCTGCCGTGAGGGCGCATGCGGCAAGGAACATCGCCGCCAGAGGTTGTCGGCGTCCCACCAGGTGAAGCTCGCGCAAGCCCGGCCTACACCTCCCTCCCGGGCCGTGCATCCTCCCGGCCCAACTCCTCGGTCACGGCAAGGACCTCGGCAAAGAGCCGGTCCCACGAGTGCGTCTCGGCGAATGCCAGCCGCGCTTGCACTCTGGCCTCCGTGTTTTCCTCGAGAGCCTTCTCGACCTGCGCCACATAGTCCTCCGGGCCCCTGGCCACATAGACCAGGTCCCCCAGCCGCTCCATGGCCGGCAGCCCCGAGAGCACCACCGGCTTGCCGGCCGCCAGATACTCGTACACCTTCAGCGGATCGGCTGCAGTTGCCAGCTCGCCCGGTCGGAAGGGGCTGATACAGGCGTCGAACGCCTTGAGATAGCCCGGCAGGGTCTCCTTAGGACGCATGCCGAGGAGCCGCACGTTCCCATGGCGCTCGAGGGCGCGCACCTCCCCGGCATGCTCTGCCGGACCGATCAGCACAATCGACCACGAAGGGCGCCGCTCCGCCAGCACGCGGATCGCATCGAGGTCGATCCACTCCGCCAGCGCTCCGACAAAGCCGATGACCGGGCGGGGAAGCGCTTCCACATCGGCGGGCACATGGGTCTCGGGAAGGGTAGCCCGCCGCAGGAGCGCCACATCGACCCCGTTGGGCACGAGGTGCACCCGTGCCGCCAGGCGCCCCGCCCGCTCCAGCAGGGCCTCGCTGGTTACGAACACCACATCGGCCCTGCGCAGGAGGTCTTCCTCCATGCCCTCCACGTACCTGCCCATGCTCGGATAGCGGCTTTGCGCATCGACACAGTCGTATACGAGCCGGAACCCGCCGAGGGAGGATATCCGGCTACCGACCAGGGGCGTGTACGTCCAGACTATGGGCGCGCGCATACCAAGGGCCTCCATGTGCCGCCTGATTATCGCGATAGCCCACCGCTGGTTGAGCCAGTTGAGGAGCCCAAAGCGGTGCGAGAAGGGCAGCATCACGGGGAGGGATAGCACGTGCAGATTGGGCCTGACCTCGCAGAGCCGCGCCCTGAGGCCGAGGCTCTGATTGTACCCCGGCCCTTTCAGCTGCCACAGGAAGGGCTCGATCGGTTCCACGTACAGGACCCGATAGCCCAGGTCGGCAAAGCGGTCCATGAAGCGCTGCTTGCGCGTCCAGAGGTAGCTCCACGCCTGAGTCGAGATGCACACGATATCCCGATTCCCGGTCATTCGCGCCTCACCGACTGTAAGCGGCGCACCGCTTCCCCGACCTGCCGGCGCGGTCAATCCTTCACCTCAGGCCACGGGGCGGCGGCAGCCATGGCCTGCGCCACATCCCGGGATAGCCTCGCGTCTCCTGCCTGCAATGGCGCCAGAACCATCAGGAACTCGACCGGCAGCGACGACGAGACCGATACGCTGACAACCGGCGCACACCGCTTCACCCCATAGGAAGGCGAGATCTCTCCCCGCTCCAGCGCCACGCCTGCCCCTTCCGGAGCGAGGAAGAAAACGTCCAGCGCCTCGTGACCGTCCTCAAGCCGCACACCCGCCGGAACCCGGGCGGACTCGGCGCTGATCCTCACCGCGGCAAGGTGCAGGCGCAGAGTCAGCCGGTGCGAGCCCCGGCCGGTCAGGACGTCCCGGATTGCCCAGTAGCCCGCTTCCCTGTCCAGATAGACCTGCCGCCGGCAGAGGACCGGCTCCCTCAGACGCGCGTAGCCCGAGTGTCCGGCATCCAGCAGGTCGTAGCGCGCCGCGGTCCTCCACTCATACACCCGGGGCCTCGCGTCTTCGTAGAGCCCAAAGGGCCCCGGCCGGAGGCGGTTGATCTCGTGCCCGTCGACCTGCACGACGTTATGGCTGACCGTCCCGCGGAAGCGGTCGCGCGCATGATAGTCCGCAGTGTAGACATAGGTGCCCGGGTCCACGATCCACGATCGGCCGCCGGCATAGAGCTCAAAGCTCAGCGTGTCGTTGTGGGCGTGCCCTCCGTACCCGTTCTGGCCGTTGGGCCCGGCGTGCACGATCATGTGGAGGTCCCGACTGCGCAGGATGTAGAAGCCGCCGTCCCGGAAGGCTCGCGACGGCAGGCTCAGACCCGCCGATTGCACAGAGCGTGCCGTAGCGACATGGGTTGCCGGTGTTCCCAGCAGCCACAGGGCCTCCTGCCACTGGTCTCCGGCGGCCCGCGCCAGATCGTCCCGTCCCAGCAGCACCGCACCGATGGCCAGCAGATAGCGATGGTCGGTCCATTCCCGTGCCGCATCGGCCCACACGGCAAGCCGCAGGAGCCGTCCGTTATCGCCATCGCCGATCGCGGGGGCCGTCCCGTCCGGCCTCGTGCACCACAGGATGAACTCGAGCATTCTCTCCAGCCTGTCCATCACGGGCTCGGGCACGGCGACCCCGTTGTGCTGACAGAGCGCGACCGCCGACAGCAACATCTCGGTCGCAAGCCGGTGATACGCGGTGGACGCCTCAAAGTACACTCCATCGAGCCACACCTGCTTCTCGACGGCCGCCCATAGCTCGCGCAGGGCAAGGTCGCGCCAGGAAGCCGCCTCATCGGCCCACGGACACAGCATCCCCAGATGCAGGAGGCCGACCAGATCGGCCAGATAGTGGTTGTTGGCGAAATCGCCCTGCCTCTCCAGGTTCTGCAAGATGTGGCGCCCGTGCCCAAGGAGGCTGGCGCAGAGCCGCCGGGCAAAGGCGTCGTCCGGTGCCTGCGCGCCCCTGACCAGGTGAAACGCCCACAGCCAGTTGACGGCACGGATGGCGGCCTCCATGGCGCAGGCCCAGTTGACGCCCCATGGTCGGGGATTGGCGGCGACCCAGTCCTCCACCTGCGCCACGAACTCGCGGGCGTAGGCCTCGTGCCCCGTGAGCCAGCAGGCCTGACCAAGGCGCACCAGATGGTGACAGCGGCTCAGCTCCCACGGCACCTTGATGTCGTACCCGCCCGGGTAGGGCGCCGGCCGTATCCACCTGAAGTACCTGCGTTGGGGCCAGCGATGTCTGCTCCTGAAATCGCTGTGCCAGTCGATATGAGCGCCAAGCGCCACCGGACCTGACCCGAGGAGGTCGACCTCGTGCCGGCGTATCCGCTCCGCCTCGGCCACGACCTGAGCCGGGATGTCAGGCGCCAGCAGCCGCAGGGCTGCCACAACCTGCTCCCTCTCGGCCCTCTCGAGCGGGAAGCGCCCTTCCATGGCCCCGCGCGGCGGCTCACCCACCGGCTCAGCCGTTGCCACACCGCGACCCGCCGCCCACACCGCATACGCGAGCGCCGAGGCCGTGGCCCGCACGGGCTCGACCAGGATGGCCTTGGCCCTGCTTGCCACGCCACGCGTCAGCCCCATGGCGGCCCCAACGCATCGCCAGCGGAGGGCCTTCGCATCAACGCACCTCCCGCCGGGCGAAGATAAAGTGGTGAAGCGCAAGCTGCCGGACGACCAGGCTGATGGCCATGGCGACCGCTGTGGCCCAGGCAGCACCCATCAAGCCCCAGCGCCGGATGAAGAGCAGATTGAGTGCCACGGTCACGACCGCCGCGACCAACCCTGATGCGAAGGTGAGGTCCGTGCGCCCGAGAGCATCCAGATAGGTGTTGTCCAGCACATACAGGCTGCGCGCCAGAAAGCCGAGCAGCAGCACTCGGAAGGGGGGCACCGATGCGGCGAACTCGTGGCCGAGCAGCGGAAAGAACCACGGGCAGAGGAACCATGCCACGGCGCTCATCACTGCCGACAGGATTCCGATCTTCCGAAAGAGCTCCCAGTACCGCTGCCGCAGGCGTGGCAGATCGTGGTGGTTCTGCGCCACGAAGGGGAATACAACCGTGAGCACCGCGCCCGGCACCGCCATCATCTGCTGCGCCACCAGAGCAGCGCTGTTGTACACACCAGTCGCGGCCGCGTCCCCCAGGATGCCGCTCACCGAGAGCGTATCGAACTGCAGGAGCAGCGTGCCGACAAGCTGCGCCAGGAAGGCAAAGCTCCCGATCGTCCCCACCCTCACGGCGATGCCCCGGTTCCAGTCCAGGCCCAGCACCGGCCGGAGGAGCCACGCGTACCCCGCAAAGCCGCCGACGATCACCAGCATCTGGTTGAGGAGCCAGCCATTGAGGCCCCAGAGATAGGCCATCGGCACGGCGACGGCGACCCCAGCGGCCGCGAGGGCCATGTTCACGCCCGCCGCCGCCCTCATCCGCCGCTGCCCCATGAGAGCATTGTGCAGGACCTCTGAGAAGATCATGAGTGGGAGCAGCGGCAGCAGCATGCGCAGTAGCCGGGTCGCGACCGGGCTGTTGATCCAGGTCGTGCGGGCCAGCACGCCCCAGGCGACGGCGCCAACGACCACCGTGGTCCCACTGTTGACCCACAGAGAAGTGCCAACAACCTGCCGCTGCGCACCCGGATCGCCCGTGCTCTCCGCCACCAGCTTGTTGACGACGGTGAAGGTCCCCACGCCCGCCGGCAGGCGGACGATGTTGAGAACCGATGTCACTACCGCCACGTGCCCAATGCCCTCGGCCCCAAGGATGCGGGCCAGGAGTACACGCTGGGCCACCTGCGCCAGGCGGACAATCCAGCTCGATACCCCGATGTGGACCGCACCGGCGCGCCACAGGCGGCGGAGGTCGGTTGCCAGGCTCTGCAAGGCCCCCTCCGCCCTCTCCTGCAACAGCCTCACGGGCTCCACCCGGCCAGCCTCCGAAGCCCCCTGCGGGCCGCCCCCAGGGAGCACCTGAGCACAAAGGGGCTCACGAGCCACTTGCAGAACTGCAGGAAGTGGCGCAGGCCGTACCGCCCGATGCGAACCCGCCAGCTTTCGAGGTTTCCTGAGATGTACGTCCAGCCGATCTCCTCCATCACAAACCCCGATCTCAGGCCCTCCCCAACCCGGCGAGATAGCTCCGCCAGCTCCTGCATGAACGCCTCCCGCTCGGCCCCGACCAGCGGGGCAGGACGATAGTCGGGTCCCAAGCGAATGGCCTCCGGCACGCAGTGTAGCTCGTGGCCTGTGAGCTCGAAGCAGGCCACGAGCCCGCGCGATGTGCTATCCTCCGTTCTGCATGCTATCTGGCAGTTCCCCAGCGAGTACACGATCTGCCCGCCCCGGTAGCTCTCGATTCCCAGCACCACATGGGGGCCATGCCCCAGCACGAGATGGGCCCCTGCGTCAACGACGCTGCGCGCGAGCGCCTGCTGCTCGGGAAGCGGCCAGCGCGCCCCCTCGATCCCCCAATGCAGCGAGACGACGACGATGTCGACCTCCCTCTTGAGCTGGCCGACGCTTCCGATGATGGTCCGCGGGTCGTCGCGCGCCACCGCCACGGACCCTTTGCCGGTAGCTGGAGGCGCATTCCCCGCCGAGGAGAACCCCACGAAGCCGACCCGCACTCCATCCCGCTCCAGGATCGCCGGCGCCAGTGCCTCTTCACAAGTCCGGCCGGCCCCGATATGGGCAATCCCGCATGCCTCGAGCGCCGCAACCGTATCCACCAGGCAGTCGGGGCCAAAGTCGAGGATGTGATTGTTCGCCAGGTTCACCACATCAAAGCCGGCCCCGGCAAGGAACGCCGCGTAGGAGGCAGGCGCTTTGAACACATAGTGCTTTTGCGCCGGCAGAGCGTCCTGACGATCCGACAGGACCGTCTCGAGGTTACCAAAGACCAGCGCGCCGCCCCGCAGCATGTTGGCAATGCCATCGAGGGGGTTGCCCCCGGGAGGCGCGTCGAAGGCGATATCTCCAACGGCAGTCACCCGAAGCATCTGCAAACCCCTCGTTGCTCACGTGTTGCCGCCAGTCAGCGGTGAGGCCGTCCTGCTACACCTGGGCCAGATGCTCCCGGGCAATGAGCGAGCTGACGAGGCTATGCTTGGCCCCCGCAGGCCGCTCGATCCCGTCAACGAGCACAGGCCGCACCGTCATGGGCTCGCCAATGAGGCTGTGCAGGAACGCGACAAACCTGTCCGCATCCTCCATCGCAAAACCCTCGTCGGGTACCATCAGCACCTCGAGCGTGTCCCTGTCGGTCTGCACGATCTGCAGGTCCCGGCAGCTCGGGCTGCGCATCATGACAAACTCGAGCACCGTTGGCGAAAGCAGCCGGCCGGATGGTGCGACGACATAGTCGCCCGCCCGCCCGACGATCTCGTCAACGCGCGGGTAGCTAC
>JAIMBM010000189.1 GCA_023511475.1 Anaerolineae bacterium | reverse complement strand
GGCCGAGGGGCTAACCCCTGCTTTGCCGCCGGGGCGGCAAAGCAGGGAATGCCCCGAGGGGTGGGGCGGCGCAGCGCTCTTTCGAGGAACCTGGCCGGGAGCCGGCTGCGGCAAGAGCGCGCCGACGATGCGCCCGGCCAACCCATCCCTCGTGCCAGGCTCGACCTCAAAGACCAGCGGCGCCGACGGGAGGCGCCCGGCCAGCACCTTCCACCATGCCCGGCGAACGACGAGGAGCCTTGGGCAGGGCGCCCGCGCCAGCGCGTCGAGAACCGGGGCAAAGCCCACCCCGGCCTCGAGCTCCAGCGGCCCGACCTCGTCGAGGATGATCAGGTCTGCGCCTCCGGTCAGCGCTGCCAGCACCGCTCGGCAGGCCCAGGCAAAGGCCTCCGCGGCAAAGCTATGCCTTCCACAGCGCGGCCCCCCGAGGTCACGCTCCAGGCTCGCCAGGAGCCGCTCCTCGCCGGTCCACAGGTCCCCGGCGAGGAGCACCGTCCGGCGGCCGGAAGCGTCGCAGAGCGGCCGGGTGATGATCCCGCCGACACGCCAGCCCTGCGCGAGGGCCCACCCGGCCAGGCGCGTGCAGACGGTCGTCTTCCCAGCGCCGGTCTCCCCTACCAGCAGGCCGATCGCCGAGAGGGTCACGAGGCCACCTCCGACTCGCCCGCCGGGCGGGCCGGTGCCCTGCGCCGTCGCGGCGAGAGGAGCACCGCCAGGGCGAAGAGGGCCGTAGCCGTGAGCACGATCGTCGCACCGGAGGCGACGTTCAGCCAGTAGGAGAGGAAAAGGCCCGCAACCGCCGAGAGGACGCCTATCCCGACCGCGATCGCCATCATGCGGTGAAAATCGTCGGTCAGCTGATAGGCCGCGGCCGCCGGGGTCACGATCAGCGCCTCAACCAGGATGACGCCAACCACCCGGATCGAGATGACGATGGTCACGGCGATCAGCCCGAGGAGCAGGTAGTAGAGCTGCGCCGCTGGGACGCCCACCACCTGCGCCATCTCCGGATCGAAGGAGATGAACATCAGCTCTTTGTACAAGAGCCCCACGGTGAGCAACACGACCGCCCCGAGCACAGCGCTCAGGATCAGGTCCTCCCGCGTGACGGCCAGGACGCTCCCGAACAGGAAACCGAAGAGGTCAACGTTATAGCCCCTCAAGAGGCCGACCAGCAGCACGCCGAAGGCCATACTGGCAGTGAAAAAGATGCCGATCGCGGCATCCTCGCGGAGCGCGCCCCGCCTGCTGATCAGCCCGATGCCGATAGCTCCGGCCAGCGAAAACACGCTGGCCGTTGCGATCAGGTTCAGCCCCAACAGAAAGCCCAGCGCAATCCCGCCGAAAGAGGCATGCGCGATCCCGGCGCCGATAAAGGCCATTCCCTTCAGGACCACATACACGCCGATGACCGCCGTGACAATGCCGATGACGGTCGACGCGACCAGGGCCCGCTGCATGAAGGTGTAGCCCAGAATCTCAAACAAGCCAGTCCTCCGCCTACCTCTCCGGGGGGCGGGCGGGGGGCGTCCCGCCTTCCGGGTGTGTCTTGACCACGATGTGGGGAAGCCGGCCGTGGGCGAGGAATATCGCGCCGCGGCCGTAGCATCCCTCGAGGGCCTCATCCCCTAGCACCTCTTCAGGCCGCCCATGCAGGACCACGCGGCGGTTCACGCAGGCGACCTGATCCACAAGCTGGGAGACGACCGCCACGTCGTGTGAAGCCATCAGGATCGTCATTCCCTCCTGGTGTAGCTGGTTCAGAAGCTCGTAGAGGCTTCCCCTCGCGCCGGGGTCCACACCTGTGGCCGGCTCGTCGAGGAGGAGGAGCTCCGGCTCGACGGCAAGCGCGCGCGCCACAAAGACCCTTTGGCGCTGCCCGCCCGAGAGCTGGCCGATCTGGCGGTCGGCCAGGTGCTGCATGCCCACGCGCTCGAGCGCGTGATAGGCCGCCTCGCGGTCGGCAGCGGTAGGGCGGCGCAGGAGGCCGATCTGGCCAAACCGGCCCATGAGCACCACGTCCAAGACATGCACCGGAAAGCGGATATCGACCGGGGCAATCTGCGGCACATAGCCGAGGCGGTGGCGCATCGGCCCGAGCGCATCGGCCGGGAGGCCGAACACTCGCACCTCCCCGCGCACCGGCCTGACCAGCCCGAGGATCGTGCGCAACAGCGTAGTCTTGCCCGACCCGTTGGGGCCAACGATACCCACGAACTCGTGCGGTGCCACGCGGAGCGACACATTCTCCAGCGCCACGGTGCGGCCATAGGCCACCGTGACGTTCTCCAACTCAACCGCCGGAACGGCCTCGACTCCCATCTCCTAAGCCTCGTTCCTTCCAGGGCACGCGATCCAGTCGCAATGCCTGTAGATTGTATGTCGAGGATGTAGGTGGGTCAAGGGGAATATGGACCGCCCAGCCGGGATTTGCGCGATTTCGCCATCGGTGCCATATTGAGTCTGCTGCAAGGTGCTGCGAGGCTCCCTCCCACCCAGGGCTATGGGCGAACAAAGGGGTTTTCCGCCATGGACAGCCGAGAGATCATCAGGCGCTGCATCGAGTTCACCGGGCCGCAGCGAATCGGCTATGACTTTCGCGCTCCGCACCCGTCGGACATGATCTACGCCGGGCTCGGCCGGGGCGCCGGAGACGTCTACGAGGAGGAGGACCCCGAGATCCGGCGGCAGGTGCCAGACTTTCCGGGGCAGCTCTACCGAGATGTGTACGGCTCCATCTGGGGGCGCCTGAACGACCGGCACAGCGGAGAGGTAGTCAAGGGCGTGCTGCAGGACGGCTGGGAGCTCCTCGACGGCTACACGCTTCCGGACCTGGCCGCACCACACCACTACCGGCCCGTCGCCGAGGCTTTCGCCGCCTGCCCCGACCTCTACCACGTGGGCCTGCTCCCCGGTTTCCCCTTCGCGATCATGCGGTACATGCGGCGCATGGATCATTTCCTCATGGACGTCCTGCTGCACGAGCAGGAGGTGCTGCGCCTGAACAGCATGGTCGTGGAGATGCTCCTCGCCTGCATCGATAACCATGCCCGGGCCGGCGCCGACGCGGTCACCTTTGCCGAGGATTGGGGCACGCAGGACAGGTTGCTCATCAGCCCGGCGACCTGGCGGCGGCTCTTCAAGCCCTCTTTCAGGGTCCTGGTCGACCGCGCCCACGAGCAGAACCTGCACGTGATCATGCACTCCTGCGGCTACATCTATGAGATCATTGAGGACCTGATCGAGGTGGGTATCGACGCACTGCAACTCGACCAGCCCGAGCTGATGGGGGTCGAGCGGCTCGCCCGCGAGTTCGGCGGCCGTATCGCCTTCTACTGCCCCGTGGATATCCAGAAGGTCATGCAGACCGGGAACAGAGAGATGATCCAGCGCGAGGCGAGGCGGATGGTCGAGCTGTTCGGCCGCTTTGGCGGCGGCTTTATCGCCAAAGACTATCCTCAGTGGGAGGCCATCGGCGTCCCCGACGAGTGGGCGCAGTGGGCGCGGGACGCCTTCATGGGCAAGTCGTGATGGCTGCGGGCGCCGCGTGCGGTCGCCCGCCTGTCTCCATCAACCTCGCCGATCCCTTCCGTTTGGTGTTTTCCGTGCGTCACAAAGGAGGAGAAGCAGGATATGTCTACCAACAGTCAGCCCCCGCCGGACCAGGAGCGCCGCCTGGCGTGGTTCAGGGCGGCCCGGTTCGGCATGTTTATCCACTGGGGGCTATACTCTCAGCTCGGGCGCCACGAGTGGGTGATGAACCGCGAGCGGATCCCGGTCGCAGAGTATGAGAAGCTTGCCCAGACCTGGAAGCCGCGCCCCAATGCTGCCCGCACCTGGGCGCGCCTGGCCCGACAGGCAGGGATGCGCTACATGGTGATGACCACCAAGCACCATGAGGGCTTTTGCCTGTTCGGCACTCAGCACACCGACTATAACGCGGTGAAATGCGGGCCGGGCCGCGACCTGGTGGCCGAGTACGTTGAGGCAGCGCGCGCTGAGGGGCTGCGCGTGGGCTTTTACTACTCGCTGATGGACTGGCATCACCCCGACGGCGCCCGCTGCAAGGTCGATGAGGCGGCTCGTCGGCGCTTTGTCGACTTTACCCATAGCGTGGTGCGCGAGCTTTGCACCAACTATGGGCGCATCGACATCCTCTGGTTCGACGTGAACTGGCCCCTCACGCCGGAGGAGTGGGAGGCGCCTCAGTTGATCGCCATGGCGCGGCAGCTCCAGCCGGATATCATCATCAACAACCGCACTGGCCTCCCGGAGGACTTTGGCACGCCCGAGCAGCACATCACCCCCGAGAAGGGCGGCCGGATGTGGGAGGCGTGCATGACCTTCAACGAGAGCTGGGGCTACACACCGATCGACACGCGCTGGAAGGACGCCTGGACGGTCGTGGCCATGCTCCGGCAGGTCGCGGCCGGCGGCGGCAACCTGCTGCTGAACATCGGTCCTACGCCGGAGGGGGACGTCCCCGAGCCCTGCGGAAAGGTGCTCCTCGAGGTCGGTGAGTGGCTGCAGAGGTACGGCCCCACCGTCTATGAGGCGACCGACCCGATGCCGCAGGAGTGGATGATCACCGGCGCCTTTACGCGCCGGGGCGACACCCTCTACTTCCACTGCAACCGCTGGCCAGGGAGCGAGCTGGCCATCGGTGGCCTGCGGAACCGGGTGCTGGAGGCGCGGCTGTTCGGCGGCCCGCAGGTCGCGTTCTCGCAAACCGGCGACCGGCTGGTGCTGCGGGGGCTCCCACAGGCGGCGCCCGATCCGCTGGCGACGGTCATCGAGCTAAAGGTCGAGGGCGAGCCGCGGCAGGTCCTTGGCGCCGGGTGCGTCCTGCTGGAAGAGCTGTAGCGCTCTGGCCGCGGGGGCTCTGGCATTCGAGTGGGCGACGGGCCGTCTACCGTCGCGCCTGTGTCCAAACGGAAACGGGGAACAAACATGCAGAAGCTTCGTGTCGGAATCATAGGCCTCGGCATGGGGCGGCACCACATCAAGAGCTATCAGGCCCATCCCTGTGCGGAGGTCGTCGCCATCGCCGATGTCAGCGAAGCCCGGCTCAAGGAGATTGGCGACCAGTTCGGGATTGCCAGGCGCTACCAGAGCGGCGAGGAGATGATCCGGGAGGAAAAGCTCGACATCGTTGGCGTGGCCACACCCAACTACCTGCACGCCCCCCTCACCATCGCCGCTCTGGAGGCGGGGTGTCACGTCCTGTGCGAGAAACCCATGGCCCTCAACGCGCGCGAGGCCCGCGAGATGCTCGACGCAGCCAAGCGCGCGGGCCGGCGCCTGGGGATCAACTTTTCCTACCGCTTTAGCGAGCAGAGCATGGCGCTGAAGCGGGAGGTCGACGCCGGCGCCATCGGCGACATCTACTTTGCGCGCACCATCTGGCACCGCCGACGTGGCTTTCCGGGGTTCGGCAGCTGGTTCGGCCAGAAGGCGCTCTCCGGCGGCGGACCGCTCATCGACCTGGGCGTCCATCGCCTGGACCTGGCCCTCTGGCTCATGGGCTATCCCAAACCCGTCTGGGTCATGGGTGCGACCTACAACCCCATCGCCTCGGCGCTCGCTGCCGAGCGCGGCCTCAAGTACGACGTGGAAGACCTCGCGGTCGCCCTCATCCGCTTTGAGAACGGCGCCACGCTCGAGCTGGAGGCCTCCTGGAGCGCCAACATCCAGGAGCGGGAGCTCATGGAGACCCGCCTGCTCGGCACCAGGGGCGGGCTCGTCCAGCGCAACCTGGAGGAGACCTACAAGTTCGAGGCCGAGATGTACATCGAGCGCGACGGAACGCAGCTCGATATCAAGGTGCATCCTGGCTACCAGCCCGTACAGGCCGCCATGTACCACTTTGTGGACGCCATCGTGCGTGGTGTGCCGCACATCGCTACCGGCGAGGAGGGCCTGCTCGTTACGGAGATCCTCGACGCCATCTACAAGAGCGCCGAGGAGGGCCGGCCGGTCCGCATCGGCGAGGCGTAGGGGAGGTTCCAGTCCCACCTCCGTGTCCACTCCCAGCCCTTCCCCGGGCGGATGCCGCGGCGTCCACCCGGGGAAGGGGAAATGTTGCGGGACTGTCGGTCTTCGCGGGCGCGCTGCGGCGCGCCCGCGGTTCAAGGGTAGGCAGGCGCGCCTGTTGGCTGATAGCGCGAGCAGAACGACCGCCACAGCGTTCGAGCCCCTCGACTTGGGCCTTTTCGGGGCGTACCCCTCGATGTCGCGCAGGGGCCGTTAGAAAGGCACTCAACGGGCCTGCATGCGAGAACCCCCTCCCCCTTCCGCCTCCCCCAGGCGGGCACGGCGTGCCCACCTGGGGGAGGGGCCATTCTTAATGGATGTTTCGGGCTCCGCGGGCG
>JAIMBM010000188.1 GCA_023511475.1 Anaerolineae bacterium | reverse complement strand
GGTCTGGGTGGATGACGACTACTGCCAGTTCTGCAGGAACGATGGGCACATCTGGCAGGTAGATGCCTTCGCAAACATCGCGGCCGGGCTGCGCGCCGTGGCTCCCGGCGGCACCGTCTACGTCCTCCCCGGTCGGTATGAGGAGGGGGTGCGGATCGACCGCCCCTGTCGCCTCGTTGCGGATAGCTCCGGCGGGGCCATCATCGCGCCTCGCTTTGCTGACGTCGCGCTGACCATCGCAGCTAACCAGGTAACGGTTGAGGGGCTGACAGTCCTCGCGGGCCGTCGGGCGGCGATCCAGGTCATCGGGCCGGGGTTTCAGCAGGAGCCCATCCGCGGCATCACCATACGCCGGAACCGCATCCTCGGCGGCTACTTTGGAGTGGCCGTCAACATCAACGCCCTTGCCAGCGCAGTCGGTGAGTGGGAGTACGGTCTCCTGCCAGCGACCGGTATCGAGATCAGGGACAACCTCGTGTCCGGCTGCACCCGTGGCATCTATGTATACAACACCCGCGCCACCATCGCCGGGAACACGGTCTCCGGCGTCCTCACGGATGGTATCGGCATCTACTCCTCCCGGCACTCCTCCACCAGCATCCGCGAGAATACTGTCACCGCAGGCACGCCCAACGCCAGGGCCATCTACATCCTGGACAATGAAAGCTCCACCATCGAGCGCAACACCCTCATAGGCACTACAGAGCCCCTCACGCCCACCACGGCCCTCGCGCTATACGGTTACCGCAACGTCCTCGTCGCCAACAACACTGTGCAGGGATTCCAGTGGGGGCTCAACGCCCTGACCGGCGGCACTGCCCGCATTGCCGGCAACACGTTCGACCGAACTGTGGCCTGCGCCCTCAGCGTCGGCACGGTCATCACCAGCACCGAAGTCACCATCGAGAACAACACCATTCGGAGTGCGTGCTGGGGGCTGCGCCTCGACGATGATGGAGGCTATGGCCTGCGGGCAAGCGTGCAGGGCAACGCCTTTCACGAGAACATTACAGGCGTCCTGCTGGGTCCATCCGTGAAGAAGGACCAGGTGCGCATCCGCGGGAACATCTTCTGCGGCCACGTGGCCGCCGCCCTGCGCAGCGAGTCCCTCGCCCCCATCGATGCGACCGACAACTGGTGGGGCGCCAACGACGGACCCCGCCCGGACGGCAGCGGCGCGCTGGTAGAGGGCCTCGGCCGCTTCATGGTCGAGCCCTGGCTCCGCCTGCAGGCGAGCGCCCGCACAGAGCAAGACGGCAGGGTTGTCGTCACTGCGGCGCTGGCCAACATCCGCTATCGCCTGCCCGGCTGCCCGCTCTCCTTCAGGACCGACCGGGGAACCTTTGCGGAGTCGGGCGCTGCCCAATACACAGCGGTCGCCGACTGGCGTGGCGAAGCCCAGGCCACGCTGAACCTCCCCTACGGAGAGCAGGCCACCGTCACCGTCACGCCGGACTGTGGACCCGGTGTTGCGCTGAGAGTCGCGGCTCCCTGGCTCTGGCTGGACCGCCAGGCAGCGACCGGCGCCTTCGGGCGAGGGCTCCCGTAGGCCGGTCGCCTCGTCTACCCCGGTGACGGCGCGCCCGTGCTGCAAAGACCCGGCACGCAATAACGATCGTGGCACGGGTCAGCCTGTTCGGGGCGCCAAGCGATAGCCCCGTTGGCGCCGTAGCGCACAGCTCGCAAGACCTCCTGCCGCTGGCCGCATCACCCTGATGGACCAATTCCTGCGCCGCCGGTGACAGGTCCCCCCGGCTGACTGCCCCAGGCTGATTCCCGCGATCCTGGCCCGGTTCCTGCTCGGGTATCTCCAGACGGGACCCAAGCTCGGCCTCGAACAGTGCCATGCTTCCATAGCACCGCACGCGACGTCGACCATTCATTCTCAAGAGCTGTGGGCGAGTCCCGATACAGACACCCCCAGGAGGAGTGCAATGCCGAGACCCTTTCGCGGCACCATAGACATCGACATCCGCAGTCTGTACCGGATTGGGAACCCTACAGGGAGCCCCAGGCGCCCGAAGGCGCCCCCAATGTGCTCTACATTGTGTGGGACGATCTTGGCTACGGCGCCTGCGACGTCTATGGCGGTCTCATCGAGACGCCGACCATGAGGCGCATCGCTGACATGGGGCTGCGCTACACCCAGTTCCATACTACCGCGCTTTGCTCCCCGACCCGCTCTTGCCTGCTGACCGGACGGAACGCCACCTCCAACGGCATGGCCTGCGTCGAAGAGGCGACCACGGGGTTCCCTGGCTCGAACGGGCGTATCCCCTTCGAGAACGGGCTCATCTCCGAGGTGCTCGTGGAACGGGGCTGGAACACCTACGCGCTCGGCAAGTGGCACCTCACCCCAGAGGAAGAGAGCAACCTGGCAAGCTCCAAGCGTCAGTGGCCGCTCGGCCGCGGCTTTGAGCGATTCTACGGCTTCCTCGGCGGCGAGACGGACCAGTGGCATCCTGATCTCGTCTACGACAACCACCCCATGGAGCCACCGTACTCGCCCGGCCAGGGTTACCATCTGAGCAAGGACCTCGCTGATCGGGCCATTCAGTTCATCCGCGACGCCAAGGTCATCGCTCCCGACAAGCCATGGCTGATGTACCTCTGCCCTGGCTGCGCCCATGCCCCGCACCAGGTCTGGAAGGAGTGGGCTGACAGGTACAAGGGTCGGTTCGACATGGGGTACGAGAGGTACCGCGAGCTCGTGCTGGCGAACCAGAAACGAATGGGCCTTATCCCCGAGACCGTCGAGCTCCCTCCTATCAACCCATACATCGAGGCGCGAAGCGCGGAGGGCAAGCCCTGGCCCGAAGGCGACACGGTGCGTCCATGGGACTCGTTGTCTCCGGACGAGAAGCGGCTCTTCAGCCGCATGGCAGAGGTGTACGCCGGCTTTGTGAGCTACACGGACGCCCAGATCGGCCGGCTCCTCGACTATCTCGAGGAGTCCGGGCAACTCGACAACACAATCATCGTCGCCGTCTCTGACAACGGTGCAAGTGCTGAAGGTGGGCCCGACGGCCTGGTCAACGAGAACAAGTTCTTCAACGGTGTGCCCGCCTCTCTCGAGGAGAATCTCGAGCACCTCGACGACCTGGGCAGCGAGTACACCTACAACCACTATCCCACAGGTTGGGCAGCGGCCTTTAACACGCCCTTCAAGCTGTTCAAGCGGTACTCTGGGCACGAAGGTGGCACGGCCGATCTCTGCATTGTCGCCTGGCCCAAAGGCATCCGCAAGCGTGGCGAGCTGCGCCACCAGTACATCCATGCCATTGACGTCGTGCCCACAATCTACGACTGTCTCGGCATCGAACCGCCAGCACAGGTCAAGGGGTACGCGCAGAGCCCCCTCGAAGGAAGGAGCTTCCGAGCGACCTTCGACGATCCGGCTGCGCCAGCGCCACGCGAGAGCCAGTTCTACAGCATGCTGGGCACCCGGGGCGTCTGGTACAAGGGCTGGCATGCCAGCACCGTGCACCCTGCCACGCCGTCGGACTGGGGACACTTCAACGAGGACCGGTGGGAGCTGTTCCATCTCGACGAGGACCGCAGCCAGCTCCACGACCTGGCACGCCAGCACCCTGACAAGCTGGAAGAGCTGAAAGCGGTGTGGTTTGCGCTGGCAGGCCGGTACTTCGGTGTGCCGCTTCACGATCGCTCGGCCGTTGAGCTGCTGGGCTCTCCACCTCCTCAACTTGCCAGACCGCGCGACCGCTACGTCTATTACCCCGATACCAGCGAGGTGCCCCTGGCGGTCGCCGTTGACATCCGGGGTCGCACCTATGCCATCGCCGTCGATGTGACGATCGAGACGCCCGAAGCCGAGGGTGTCCTCTTCTCCGAAGGCAGCCGCTTCGGCGGACACAGCCTGTACGTCAAGGACCGTCGGCTTCATTATGTCTACAACTGGCTTGGGGAGATCGAGCAGAAGGTGATCTCCCGCACCGACGTGCCCCTTGGGAGGAGCGTTCTTGGGGTACGCTTCCAGGTTGAGGGTAAAGAGGGCGTGAGTCCGGTCGGCACAGCCGTGCTCTACATCAACAGAGAGCAGGTCGGCGAGGCGCGGATCAGGACCCAGCCTGGCAGGTTTGGTGTGTCCGGAGGGGGCGTGAGGGTAGGCCGGAGTGGCCCCGTCCCTGTGACCGGTGACTATGAGGCCCCATTCGCATTCACCGGTGGCAGGATCAAAGAGGCCGTCGTCGATGTCAGTGGCGCACCCGAGCGGGAGCTTCGGATGGAGCTTGCCGCCATGTTCGCACGCGAATAGCGTTGAAACGCTCGCGAGAGGAGGTCCGAATGTTTCGAGCCCCTGTTGCAAGGCGCGCAGTGAGGCACACGGCGCGCAGAACTACACGACGGGTCATGCGCCGCACGGCCCGTCGGCTGCTCGTTGGCGGGGCTGTGCTGCTCATGGTGGGCGGCACCGCGTACAAGCTTGGCCAGAGCGACGTGCACAAAGTCGAGCAGACAGCGGGAAAACCCGTGGAGCAGATGAGCGAACCCGAACTGCAGGCTGCCATGGAGCGCGCGGGTGTGCAAGAGCAGGAGATGACGCCCGAGGACGAACGGGCCATGGAAGCGGCCGATCGCGAGGAGGAGGCGGTCGGAGCCGCGAGATAACCCGCCGCCTCCGCCCGGTCCGTCATCGCTCCGCGGGCCGCGCAGCGAGTGATCGGAGCGGCCTTTGGCGGCCTCCAAAGCGGCTCGAGACCAACGCTCTGCCGGTATATCCGGGTCGATGACCGGGCGGGCAGCGCCCCTGCCCTTGCCTCTTGGCCCCTATGTCCCGGCCGCCAGCAGGAAGAGCGTCAGGTTATACAGCACGTGGATGATGATGGCCGACGTGGTGTTGATGCGCTGGCGATAGAGCCCCAGCACAACCCCGACCACCCCTGTCGTCAGCAGCGCAAAGAGCAGTCCATACTGCATGTGCACGACGCCAAAGGTGAAGGACGTCAGCAGCAGCCCAAGGCGCGGCTGCAGGGCACCGCGGAACAGTATCTCCTCCGCAGTGCCGGAGGCCAGGCTGACCGCCACCGCCGCCAGGGGCGCAGCAAGCCCCCGGTAGAGCTGCTCCGTGGCCCGCGTCAGGTTCTCGAGCAACTCCGGGGAGACGCGGGCGACCACCGCGCTTACCACCGCCTCGTACGCGAGCAGTGCCACCACGCCGAGGAGCGTCAGGCCAAGCTGCCGCCACGAGAGCCCCCCGAGGCCCAAGCGCTGCCAGGTCTCCCACGGCCTGCGACGGACGCCCAGACCCACACCCGCAATCCCGAGGAGGGCGAGAGGCAACTCGCTCGCCATGACCTGGGCCACGGTGAGCGTCCCGGTGAGCGACACAAACCCCTGCGGCCCCAACCCGCCGAGGCCGATGCTCTGCCCGAGGAGCAGCGCCAGCAGCGCCAGCGCGACCGCGTTCACGACCGATTCCGCCCGGATCGGTATGATCCGGGCCAGCGCGCGGCGCACCGGCCTGAGGAGCACAATCCACGATGCCACCCCGCCGGCGACCAGCCCGAGGCCGAGCCGCGCCGGGTTCACCCCGACGAGGACCGGAGGAAGCTCCCCCGCCATTGCCTGCGGCGAGACCCGCTGCGCCACCGCCACGAGGAGGTACACCAGGCCCAGCAGCAGCGATCCTCCTCCGGCGAGGGCGACGGAGGCATAGGCCACCACACACCATCCCCGTGAGCGCTCGCCCAGATTGGCCACCACCACGATCCGCCGTCCCACCAATGACTCGGGCTCATAATGCTGGCGGATTCCGGCGACAATCTGTCGCGTCTCACCCTCCGACAACTCGATCCGCAGCAGCAACAACTTGTCGGCGTTCGGGTGCGGACGCGCCTCCAAGACCCGCGCCACTCGTAAATCGACTTTCGCAAACTCGGCATACGATATGAGATCGGCCATGGAAGATCGGCTCACGCTCACCACAATCAGGCATCAGGCCCTTATCCTAGCGAGCACTCATCCCCGCGAGAAGCACGCGCCTTGCGTCACTCTTGGACACGCGGGCCGACCTTTCCTTCCCTCTCTCTCGGGCACCACTTCAACCGCTCAGTCTGAGCCGACCTGCAAGACCTACACCCGGCCTTGCCTCCCGCCCAGCAGCCGCCCCAAACCCGCCCCCATCGACTTGACCACGGCAACGGCCATCACCAACGGAGTCGCCGGATACTTCCAGATCGTCGGTAAATTGCGTTCGAAGACAAAGTGTCCCATCCACATAAAAGCATATCCACCCACAAAGAGCCCCAGCGACCACCACGGTCGAAACGGCAACACCAGCAACGCCGCGGCCACCATCGGCCACCCAACCCCGACATGCAAAAAATGGTTCACCGGATGCCGATGATCGCGGCGATACGTGGCCACGATCTGCTC
>JAIMBM010000187.1 GCA_023511475.1 Anaerolineae bacterium | reverse complement strand
TCACCGGCCGCCAGCAACTCTTCATACAGCTCGGCCATCAGGTCGACCCGCGCACCCCTCCAGGCGTAAACGGCCTGCCTATGGTCCCCCACCGCCGTCAGTGTACCCTCATCACCCACAATCGTTCGGACCAACTCGTCCTGAACTGGATTAAGGTCCTGCGCTTCGTCCACCACTACATGAGTGATGCGGGTACGTACCGTCTCGAGGACGGCCGTATCCGTCCGCAGTAGACGTAGGAGTTCTGACTGGGAAGTACTGAAGTCCAAAAAGCGGCGACAGCGCAGGTAGGCGTAGTACCTTGCCGCGGAATCGGCAAAAGCCCGTGCAACCTCTTCCCTACCGACGTCGGTAAGGAGACTGGCTTTCCTGCACCAGTCGCCTTCGTCGGTCGGGTCGGAGGAGGCCGTTTCCGACGAAAGCTCCACCTCTAATTCATCGTACTCGTTCAATAGGTCATAGGCCTGAAGGAAACTCTTAATGGTTTCATATTTACCCTTCTTCCAGGTTCTTTCCAAATGAGTAAGACCGAGTATCCCGTAGTAACCCCTTTCGACCAGTGCCAGTCGGGCCACATCATCCAGCACCTCAAAATTATAGTACGTGTCTGGGCGGAGTTCGCGGAGCATCCGGAGTGCTCGCTGGCCATCTCCGGCGGCTACCACGCGGTATCCTCGCGGCGATGAGGCCAGCATGCGCCAGAAGAGCCGTAACGCCTCCGGCTCATCGTCTGCGACGAGCACGGTTCGCCCTCTCAGCGACAGGCGATCGAGAGCCGCCAACAGAGCCTCCCGGGCGACAGGTTTGACCAGATAATCCGACACGCCCAAGGTGCCCGCCGCCTCGTGTGTCCCCGGAACCGAGCAGACAATGGCCGGCGTCCCATAGGGCAGTCCAGCCGACAAGTTCAGCCGCTGTAGCGCCTCGCCTGCAGCGACGTCGTTCACAAGCAGAGCCCGGGCTGGCGTGCGCGAGAGTTCCGCGATGGCTTCATCCAGCGTGCTCACGGGCACTAATTCAGCGCTGTCGAAGTAACGGTTCAGCAAGCGCTGCAGGACGTTTCCGGCCTCCAGCACGACGAAGCGCGGTCGTACCGAGGGCGCTGGCGCCAGCGACGGCCGACCCCGCTCGCGGTAGTGCCATTCGGGGCTGAGCCATCGCGTGAGGTCATCCGCCGGGGGAGGTGGCGGGTTGATGGGAAGCCGAAAGAAGAAGGTCGTGCCTGTGCCCTCCTGGCTCTCGAACCACATCTTGCCCCCGTGCAGCTCGACAAAGTGCTTGCTGATGCTCAGTCCCAGACCGCTCCCGCCGTGCCGTCGGCGCAGTGACGGATCCAACTGCTGAAATGGCTGGAAGACCTTGGCCCTCTCTTCCTGTGCAATCCCGGACCCTGTGTCGGCTACGCTGACAATCGCCTCGTTACCCTCTCGCCAGGCGCGTAAGAATGCTCCACCCGTTTCCGTGTAGCGTCCGGCGTTGCTCAGGAGATTCAGCACCACTTCGCGAATGCGTGTTCGGTCACAGTAGATCTGCAGGTCTCGGGGGATGTCCATCTCGAGGTGCAGTCCCTTCGCAGTGAACAGGGGGCGCACGGCAGCAGCGGCTGCCTCGAGGACCTCGTGGAGCTGCACGTGCTCTTTAGTCAACGCTACGCGTCCTGCTTCGATCTGACTGAGGTCGAGTACATCGTCGATCAGGCTCGAGAGGTGCTGGCTGTTGCGATGGATGACCTCAAGGTCGGCCAGCAATGCTGGTGGGAGGTCCTGACCATACGCGCTCGGTGCCTGGAGAATCATCTCGCTGTACCCGATGATCATGTTCAGAGGAGTGCGAAGTTCGTGGCTGACGTTGGCTACGAACTGCTCTTTGGCCCTACGCGCCTCTTCTGCTGCTTGCCGCAGGCCCTGGGCGAGGCGGTTGAGACGGGTCAACTGCAGGTTCGCGTCGGCAAGGTCGGCGAGCGTCTGCTTCAGCCTCACCTGGCTGTCGCGGGCCTGCTCAAGGAGGGAGCGGCTCTGCTCATAGGCGGCCCACGACCACTCGAGAGTGCGCATGAGGGGCCGCAGCGTCAGCCAGACCATGCCCGCCGTGCTCCACACGCCGATCAGGGCGACCATGCGCAGGGATGAGTCTTGTATCCGAAGCAGCGGCGACAGCAGCAGCGCCGTGCAGACCACCGCCGCCAAGCCGCAGCCCGCCATGCCAATCGTCAGTGCAGCCAGACCAACAGGCACGGTGAACAGGTAGACCACAGCAGATAACCTGCCCCACGTAGCAGCCTGCCAGACTGCAAGCAGAGAGCCGACCACCAGCGCCCAAGCGGCGACTGGGCGGCTCCATCCGCGGATGGCCCAGACGGCACAACCCAACGCACAAAATGACAGGCCGGTGATCACGCCAAGAGCAAGGGAGGGATACCGGTCCGCTATCAAGAGTGTGACTAGACCAGCAGCGTACAGGCATGGAAGCATCAGAACAGTTGCCTCATCCCGCAACTGTGCAAGCGACGAGTTCAGTTCAACCTCGGCCGGGCTTGCGGGCTTTGCCTTGGCAGTGGCCATCAGCAAACCTCCTACTCACAGACCAGCGTCCTCGTAGGCTTCGCGGGATACCGCGAATCCAGGCTCGCAGGGGAGTAGACGTTTGTGTTATCGCGCATTATAGCAAGGAGCATCATAGTCACCAACAAAGGCGCTACGGCCGGGCCTAGTTCACCCTGAGGGCACCAAGGGGTGCGGAGTAGGGACGTCCGCGGGCTGGCGCAAGGTGGATCCCGATAGGAGCCTGCCAAGGCCTGGCCTCGTGCCACGCGCTGAAGCTGGTTGTGGACACGCACTGAGAGGGCTGAACTCGCCAGATGCTTCGACCCGCGTATAATGGGAGGATGGGGCACGGCCATCCACTCGGACTCACGCAAGGAGACAGTATGGGCAAGACGCTTTCGACCGGCATCATCGGCCTGGGCATCCTCGGCAGCGAGTACGCCCGGTTTCTGGCGGCCCGGCCTGAGGTCAAGGTGGTTGCGGTGGCCGATGTGCGGCCAGAGGCTGCGGAGTCGGTTGCGGCCGAAGTCGGCGCAACGGCCTACACCGACTATCGGGAGATGTTGCGCCGTCACGCCCTCGACCTCGTCGTGGTGGCAACGCCCGATCCTCTGCACCGCGAGCCGACGGTCGCCGCCCTCGAGGCCGGGGTCCCCAACATCATCCAGGAGAAGCCGCTGGCCACGACGGTCGAGGATGCGGAGGCGATCTGCGAGGCGGTGGAGCGGCGGGGCGCGCGCCTGTTCGTGAACTATGCCAACCGCGCCAACCCGCTGGACGTCGCCAGCCGCTATGTGATCCAAGAGGGGCTCCTCGGCCGTGTGGTCTACGGGGAGGTCCGGCTGGACGACAACATCTGCGTGCCTCGCCAGCTCTGGGGTGGCCGCTCGCGGGATTGGGCCGCCGGCTCGTCGACCGCGCACTTTCTCCTCAGTCACGTCGTCGACCTCTTGCGCTGGTACTTTGCCCCGGCGGAGGTGCGGGAGGTCTATGCCATCTCCCAGCGCGAGGTGCTTGGCTACACGCCGGACGTCTACGACGCTTACCTGACCTTTGACTCAGGGCTCAAGGTACGGGTGAAGGCGGAATGGATCAAGCACATCGATGAGCTGGTCGAGTTCTATCTCTGCTTCTCCGGCAGCGAAGGGACGCTGGTCTACAACAAGCGCCCCGGCTTTGGCACGGCTGCGGGGTGGAGGGCGAACCTCTCAAGGGATGTCGCTGCCGGGGAGTTGCTGAGGCATCAGGAGGCGCTGCACGCGCGTGGGGTGAACGTGGGCGCCTTGCTGCATCGGCCGGACCCCGCGGCGGGGCAGCTGGTGGCGGGGGGCGGCGAGCTGGCCCCGGCGCTCGAGTTCCGCGGCCTCGGCGGGCAGACGCTGATGTCGCTCGTGGGGCACCTGGTCGACGCCATCGTAGAAGGGACCCTCACGCCGCAGAGCTGGCAGCACAATGGCCCGCTGCCCACGCACCTCGACGGCCTGAGGCAGACGCAGGCCGTGGCGGCGATTGTCCGCTCCGCAGAGATGGGGCGGGCCGTCGAAGTGTAGCGCGCGGGCACAGCGCCCGGACGACATCCAGGAAAGGAGGCCGGCCATCAACGATCCCCTCTCTGCCCTCGAGGCCCAGCTCAACGACTTTGACCCTGCGGTCCGCACGCGAGCGCTGGCGGCGCTGGCCGATGCCCTGGGGCGGGGGCTCATTGCTTGTGAGCCGGAGAGGGAGGTGTGCAACATGCACTGCCACACCTTCTTCTCCTTCAACGCCTACGGCCACTCACCCACGTCCCTGGCCTGGCTGGCGCGCCGTAAGGGCTGGAAGCTCGTTGGGATTGTGGACTTTGACGTGCTCGATGGGGTCGACGAGTTTCTCGCCGCCTGTACAGCCCTGGGCGTGCGCGGTGTCGCCGGGATGGAGACGCGCGTGTACGTGCCCGAGTTCGCCACGCGGGAGATCAACTCGCCGGGCGAGCCGGGGATCGCCTACCATATGGGCATCGGCTTCCCATCGGGCCGGGTGCCAGAGGACGTCCGACCAATCCTCGCCGGCCTGCGCGCGCGGGCGGCCCAGCGCAACCGCGACATGGCGGCCCGCATCAATGCCTACCTCGCGCCGGTGACCATCGACTATGACCGGGATGTGCTGCCGCTCAGCCCCGGCGGCAACCCGACCGAGCGGCACATGCTCGTCGCCTACCTCCGGGCCGCTTCGACGCAGCCGGATCCTGCGGCCTTTTGGGCCGAGAAGCTGCGCCTGCCGAGGCAGGAGGTCGAGGCGCTCATCGGTGACACGACGAGGCTGCAGAACCTCATCCGGGCGCGGCTGATGAAGCGGGGCGGGGTCGGGTATGTGCAGCCGGGGCCCGAGTCCTTCCCCGCGGTCGACGAGCTCCATCGACTCGTTGTGGCCTGTGGCGCTCTGCCATGCGCGACCTGGCTCGACGGCACCTCTGCAGGCGAGCAGGCCATCGAGGAGCTGCTCGGATTGTGGCTGGATCGGGGCGTGGCCGTCCTGAACATCGTGCCCGACCGGAACTGGAACATCCCCGACCCCGACCTGCGCCGCCTCAAGGTGCGCAAGCTTCACGAGGTTGCCGAGCTCGCCCGGGCACTGCGCCTGCCCATCATCGCCGGCACCGAGATGAACAGCCCCGGGCAGAAGCTGATCGATGACTTTGGCGCGCCGGAGCTTGCCCCGCTGCATGGGGCGTTCATGGAGGGCGCCTGGTTTGTGTACGGGCACACCGTGCTGCAGCGGGCGCTGGGCCTCGGCTGGGGGAGCGACTGGGCACGGGCCCATCTGCCCTCACGGCCGGAGCGGAACGCCTTCTACGAGAAGGTCGGGCGGCTCACGCCTCCGACCCGGCGCGGAGAGGCTCTCCTCGCAGAGCTGCGTGGGGATATGACCCCGGGGGAGGTCCTGGCGCGGATCGGGAGCTGAGAGCCCGGTTGGCCCTGATCAGGCCGCTGCGTGCCGGGGGCGCTGACACCGACCCGGCGCCCCTGGTATAGGGATACCCCCTGAAGGCTTGCCTCGATGGTGTAGCCCCGCTCAACGGCCTGGAGTAAGCGATTCTGCGGGTCGATGTGGCGCATTGGTGCGTCGAGTAAGAGGACGCAGGTGCGCAAGCACGCTTTGACCTCAGTGGGCATCCGGTCGGGTGCAGGTGATCTCCTCATTGCCTGAGCGCTTCCCGACACGACTCGAGCAGGATGAGGAGCAGAGCGGGCGCGTAGATCGATCCGAACACAGCAAAGTGCAGCCGGGAGGGCTGGAACCACTGCACTACCAACGCGAACGGGATGGTCAGGATGATCGCGGCAGCCCGCAGGGCCAGTGTCCATTTGCGTGCCACGAGGGTTGGCAGAAGCAGCATCGTGTAGCCAAGCCAGCAGATCGGCGAGGCGAGGAGTGAGACGACGATGCCCAGGCTGCTGGCGACGAGTGCAGAGGGTCGGCGTCGCCACACCAGTGTAGCCGTGCCAACCACGAGCGCAGCCGTCAGGAGGATGCCCAGCCAGGGTACGCCCAGCCGGCTGGCGACAGCGAGCAGCGAGCTGTTGCCCGGCAGAACGAAGCTCCGGAAGGAACCGCTGGCCGCGAGCCACTGGACGTAGATCCGTGGGCCGTGGATGAGCACTGGGAGGAGGCTCACCAGCGCGGCCGAGGCCACGGCGGTGCCGCCGACCAGCCCGTAGCCTCCCAGCAGGAGGAGGAGCGGCCAGAGGGCAAAGTTTGGCTTGATGGCCACCAGCAGCCCGATCAGGATACCCGCCTCCAGGTGTCGGTCTCTGCGCAGCAGCTCCCAGGCCCCGGCAGCAGCAAGGAGCAACGGCACGTATATCTGCCCGAGCTGCAG
>JAIMBM010000186.1 GCA_023511475.1 Anaerolineae bacterium | reverse complement strand
CCCGGTGTGGGGGGGGGGCCCCGGTGGCGGGCCCCGGCGCCCCCGGGGAGCCCAAGACACCCTTGAAGAGGGGCGGGGGGGGCTACCCCCGCTTTCCCTGCGGGAAAAGCGCGGAATGCCCCGGGGTGGGGGCAGCAACCGCACAAGCCGCGTCATACCACCTCTTAGGAGCGCTACAGAAAGCAATAAAGAAGGAGCACAAGAAAAGGCCAGACTCCATGACAAGCGTGCTTGGCCCTCTGCAGCCATCTTGCTCGCGGCGACCCCGCCTTCCTATTCCCCCGCTTCGGGGGAACGGTAGGGGGTCTCCCCGCGCGACGGGCGGAACTGCCGCCCTCCACCGTCTGCTGCTCCGAGGGACCCCCCACCGTCCCCCCGACACGGGGGGATAAGCCTGCTTCGCCCGCTGCAGCCATCTTGCTCCCCGCGGCTCCGGTCGGCCCGCGCTCAGACCGGCCAGATCTCGGCTCCGCTCTGCACCAGGCGCCGGACCGTTCGGGCGTCGATGCGCTGGGTGCCCGGCCGGGCTGCCGCCTCATCGGCATAGTCGCTGCGGTAGTAGGTCAGCTCCAGCTCGATGGGGGGCTCCAGGCGCCACGGCCTGCGCTCGCCGGCCGTGCGCACCGCCTGAGCGGCACCCTCGCGGATGAGGCGCCTCGCCTCGGCCGGGGCCAGGCAACGGGCGCAGTTGCGGCCCAGCCCGCGTTTGACGGCGACCGTCACGATGCCCGGGCAGAGGGCCTCGGCCTCGCGGCAGGCGGCCTCGTCGCCGCTCACCATGAGGAGCGGCACGCCATAGTGCCCGGCATAGGCCGTCTCCATCCCGATCTCGCCGACCGGCTGTCCGTTGATGCGGAAGCAGAACCAGCGGCTCGAGTCCATGGTGTGGTCCAGAAAGCCGTTCAGGGTGCCGGCCATGGCGTGGTGACCGGTGAGGATGAGGCCGGCGAAGGAGCCGTCGAGGGAGGGCATCGGGGAGATGTCGGTCGGCGTCTCATAGGTCGCGCCCGAATCCATGCGCTCCAGAATAAAATGGCCCCCGCCGGCGTGGGTGTCGCAGACGACGACCTCCGATGCGCCGCCATCAAAGGCACCGGCGATGGCGGCGTTGACGTCGGCCATGAGGAGGTCCCGCCCCTCGGTATACTGCGGCGCGTCGCGGCGAACCTGCTCCGGCCGCCAGATGCCCGAGGTTCCCTCCATATCGCACAGGATATAGCTTCTCATGCTTGCCCCCTTGTCGGATGCCTGCGGCGCCTACGCCTCCGGAGCCGTGGCAGGCCGCCGTGCTGGGAGGCGCCGTGCCTGCAGGCGCAGGGTCATCGCGGCGCTGACGAACAGACACCCGCCCGCGGCAAAGAGCACCGCCGGTATCCCTGCCCATCGGGCGACGGCCGCCCCCGTCAGGGGCGCCAGAAACGCCACCAGGTTGAGGAGCAGCGTGTTCACGGCCACATAGCGGGGCCGCTCGTCGGCCGGCATCACGGCCAGCAGCCACTCGAACAGGCTCACGTCCACGGCGGACACAAAGAACCCCCCGATCAGGGCTCCGATGAACAGGAACCAGCGAGTCTGCACCGAGGCCAGGCCCGCCAGGCACAGGGCGCCGCCGACTGCCACGTTGGCCATGGCGAGCATCCGGAACGGGCCGAGGCGGTTCGCCACTCGCCCCCAGAGGTAGTAGCCGACGGTCAGCGCGCCGTTTTCCAGCGTCGTGCGCTCGCCGATCCAGGCGTCGCTGGCGCGGAGGTTGCGCACCAGAAAGATGGTGAACACCCCGGACGGAAGGAACAGCCCCCACCGCATGACCAGCGTAACCACCGAAAAGATGGCGAAACCCGGTTGCCGCAGCGGCTCCACGAGGTCAGCGAGGCGCACCGCGAGCTTGGCGCACGGCCCAGGCTCGCGGTGCGGGACCTCGATGCGCGAGTAGGAGTAGGTGCTGAGCAGGCCCGCCACGAAGCAGATGGCAAAGAGCAGGGTATAGTTGTAGGGCCAGGGCAAGGCCTCCAGCATCTGACCAAAGAGGGCGACGCTCGCAGCCGAGACCAGCCCGAGCAGCGCCCAGCGGACGCCGTTGACGGCGGCCCGGCGGCGAGGGGGCACCGCCTCGGCCAGCACATCGTAGAAGACGGTGTTGCCCAGCGTGCCTGGAATGGCCGTCAGGCCCCAGAGGATGACGATGAGCACCGGCGCCGCCGAAGGGCCCAAGAGGGCAGCCGCCAGAGCGATCGGCGGGTAGGTCAGGCGGATGGCGTAGAAGCAGCGGGCGCTCTCCCTGACGAGGTTGCGCCAGCGGGCGACCAGGGCGCCGGCCGGCAGGGCCAGGGCGATCGTCAGCAGGGCGGGCAGAGAGGTCAGCAGGCTGACCATGGTGGCCGATGCGCCAAGGCGCGCCAGGAGGACGGGCAGGAAGGTGATGACACCCCCCTGGACGACGCCAAAGAGCCCGGTGTGGGCCATCAACCGGCGGATGTTGCGGTCCTCGCGGGTTGCCGGGCGGGTGCGCAGCCGCCGGAGCAGGGACGAGACGCGATCGAGCATGAGAGTCGGTACCTTTGGGCAAGCCTGAGCAACAGTGCGCTACAATGGAGCATTGTACACCAGGGTGTGCAACCTGCCCAAAGTGCCGAAAAGCGGGTGGGTCGGGGCAGAGCCTGGCCGTGTTCGGAGTGGTCAGCTCCGCCCGCTGCCGATGGGTAGGGGCGTCCCCCGCGCCGCCCGGCGGCCCAGGGCCTTGGGCGCGAGCGTGGCCCCGGCCAGGCCGAGCGCCAGATAGCCGATCTGCTCGGCGCTCAAGGCCCCAAGGATAGGCTGGCGTCCGTCCCTGAACCAGGCCAGGCCCAGGAGACCCCAGCCGGTGAGGACTGCATAGGCGGCCAGGCGCTGCAGGTCGCTGCGGCATGCCCGCAGGAGCCCCAGCCACGTGATCAGGCTGAGGGCTGCGGCCAGGTGCTGCAGTGGGATGCGCGGCAGGACCACTCCGTAGAGGTCTCGTAGATGGGGCGCCCAGCGGGCCATGGGCAGGGCCATGCCAGCCCAGGCGCCGTGGATGGCAGCGCCGGCCCATCCCGCGGCCTGCGCGAGGGCCAGCGCCGGAAGCAGGACGCCCGCTGCCTCGACAAAGGGGCGCCGCCGCCAGGCAGCAAAGAGCAGCGTGCCCAGAGCAGCGCCGCTCAGAGCACCGGGGAAGAGGAGCCCGTCGCCCCACGGGCGCAGGAGCGGCCACTGCCCCGTCGCCTCGTCGGGACCGAGGATGAGCGTACAGCCCAGCCGTCCGGCAGCGGCCGCCCCGGCGGAGGTGAGGGCCAGCAGCTCTAGCGCATGGGCCGGCGGCCAGCCCCGGCGCCGGGCTTCGAAAG
Source organism: Anaerolineae bacterium (assembly GCA_023511475.1). Lineage (GTDB taxonomy): Bacteria > Chloroflexota > Anaerolineae > SpSt-313 > SpSt-313 > SpSt-313. Next base: position 3,092 of record JAIMBM010000186.1, on the reverse strand, counting down.
CCAGGCTGAGCGCTGCCGCGAGCAGGCCGGCAGCCACAAAGAGGCTATAGGTGAAGAAAGGCTGTGCGCCGATACGGAAGGCAACAATGGGCAAGGTAGGACCGCCTCATTCCAGTGCCCGGGGCTGCTCCGGGCGCCGGATGGCCTAGTGCTGCAGCCCCTCAACGACCCGGGCGTACTTGTCGGCGAGGTCCTGGGCCTGCGGGCCGGACTCGGACTGGGCGATGACGCGGACGTAGGGCTCGTCGGGATCGGGAAGCACAAGGACCCAGTCCTTCCCAAGATCGATGCGCGTGCCGTCGATCTGGGCGCCGCGCTTGGGCTTGTACTGCTCGTTGAGCAGGCGCATCACCGTGCCCTTGTACTCCCAAGGGCAGGAAACCCGTCGCTCCGCTACATAGTAGGGCGGCAGGCTGTCCACGACCTGCGAGAATGAGACGTTCTGCGTCACCAGGAACTCGAGCAGCTTGGCCAGGGCAAAGAGGCCGTCGGCGCCGGGATGGAACCTGGGGAAGATGATGTTGCCCGAGCCATCGCCCGCCATGATGACCTTGCCCTTGCTGGCCACGGCCATGAGGTCCTGCAGGTCTACTTTCGTCCGCTCGACCGAGCCACCGTGCTGGGTGGCGATCTGCTCAAAGATCGTCGGCATGTTGACGGGCACGGCAATCGTGCCACCGCCGTTGGCCCTCAGCGCCAGGGTGGCGATGGCGGCAAGGGCCGAGATGGGCGGAACGATGCGCCCGCAGTCGTCGATCAGGAAGAGCTTTTCTCCCCCAACGTCGAGCCGGGCCGCCAGCTTGCTCTGGACAGCCTGGGAGATGAGAGCAAGCTGCTGGAGGGAGTGGTTGAACTCGTCCGGCGGGATCGACATCCGGCTCTCGTCGACGGAGGCGTTGAGCGCGACGACCTGGCACTGCAGCTCGCTGAGGATCGGCGGCAGGACCAGCGCTGTAGGCGAGTTGGCATAGTCCACGACGATGGGCAGCCTTGCGGCGCGGATCGCCTCGACGTTCAGCGCCGCGAGGAAATCCTCGGTGTAGCGCTCAATCACGCCCGGCGCGTACTCGATGGTGCCGATCTCATCGAGGTACACGCGGCGGAAATCCTCCCGGAAGAAGACGCGCTCGATATCCCGCTCGGTGGACTTGCTCAGCGTGAGCCCGCGGCCATCGATGAAGCGGATGTCGACGACGCGGTTGTCGTGCGGCGAGAGGCGAACGTGCACACCGCCCGTGGCGTCGGTCACGCGGGTATAGTACCGGGCGACCGGGATGGGCACGTTGCGCAGGTCGAGCACGTTGACCCCGGCGGAGGGCAGGCCGGCGATGATGGCCCGCTTGATCATCCGCGAGCTGCGGTGCGGGTCGCGGTTGATGGTCACCTTCGATCCGCGGGGCAGGGTGGCACCAAAGGCTGCGCCGAGCTTGGTGGCGAACTCGGGGGTCATGTCCACATTGACCTGCCCGGTGACGCCGAAACGCCCAAAGAGCGCCTTGCGCCCCTGCGAGCCCCAGATGATGCTCGTCTTGACCGTCGCCCCGGCCTCGACCTCTTTCTCGGGCCAGATTTTCACGTTGGGGTGGATGACCGCGCCCTGTCCGATAACCGACCCATCGCCGATCACGGCACCCTCAAAGACGACCGTCTTGCTCTTCAGGCTGCACTGCCGGCCGATGATGGCTCCGCGCAGCTCGACCCCCTCGCCGATGTACGAGTTGCGCCAGACGATGCTACGGTCGACGTGGGCGCGGTTGTCGACGACCGAGTAGTTGCGGATGGCCGTTGGCCCGTGGATCACAACCCCGCCCTTGAGTTTGACGGCATAGCCGAGGTAGATCGGGCCGTAGAGCTGGGCGTCGGGAGCGATCTCGACCTCGTCCTCGCACCAGATGCCCCCGCCGATCTGATGGCCGAGGGGTTCGAGGTGTACCCGGCCCTCGAGCATGTCGGCGGTGGCGCGCATGTACTCCTGCAGGTCGCCGATGTCGCACCAGTAGCCCGAGGCAACGTACCCGTAGAGCGGGTCGCCGTGCTGGAGCATGAAGGGGAAGAGGTCCTTGGAAAAGTCGAAGGGCACCCCGGGCTCGATATAGTCCAGCACCTTCGGCTCGAGGACGTAGATGCCGGTGTTGACCGTGTCGGAGATGACCTCGCCCCAGCTGGGCTTCTCCAGGAACTGCTGGACGCGGCCATCCCCATCGAGGACGATGACGCCGTACTCCAGGGGGTTGGGCACCCGGTAAAGCGTGAGGGTGGCCGCTGCCCCCCTGGTCTTGTGCTGCCTCACGATCTCGGTGAGGTCAAAGTCGGTCAGTGCGTCGCCGCTGATCACCAGAAACGTGTCGTCAAGGAACTGCTGGGCATTCTTGACGCTGCCAGCGGTTCCGAGAGGCGTCTCCTCTATGGAGTACTGGATGTTCATGCCCAGGTTGTGCCCGTCACCAAAGTGGTCCTGGATGACGTCCGCCATGTACTGCAGGGTGACGATGACGTCGGTGATGTTGTGCCGCTTGAGCAGGTCCAGGATGTGGGCCATGACGGGCTTGTTGACGATGGGCACCATGGGCTTGGGGCGGCTGATGGTGAGTGGACGTAGACGGGAACCGGCGCCGCCAGCCATGACGACTGCCTTCATCCTGTGCGGCTCCTTTCTAGGGGTAACTGGCTGATATCAGCCATCGGCCTCCGGCTACCAGCGGCTGGCCGCGCTGGCAGCCGCAGGCAGATGGCTGATGGCCTGAGGGAATCATACCACAATCGGGGGGCGAAGTAAACCGTTTCTGGGGGCAAATGGCCGCAATCGCGCCCGAGGCGCGCCTGGCTTGGGCGCGTTCGGCGCCTCCCCAGCCCTTCACGGCCGGACGGGTCGCCAGAACTGGAGTGACCCATACCTCGCCATCGGGATACCCTATCCCCCTACCCCTCAAGTTTGGCGTTTCGGAGCGCGAGCTCTGGTGCCGTCCAAGAATGCCGAGATGACCTCCAGCTATGCTACGCCCGGGATGCCCCTCCCCCTCGCCCCCTCCCCGAGGAGGACGCTGCGGCGTCCGCCTCGGGGAGGGGGAAGACATTACAGGGTGTTCTGGGCC
>JAIMBM010000185.1 GCA_023511475.1 Anaerolineae bacterium | reverse complement strand
ATCGCGGCTGGACGATGGCGGGCATGCCGCCGCACCGTGTGCACACGGCTGTCGCCTGCCACGTGCCCGGCAGTCCTCTCAGTCGGGCCGCGGCCCACGCGTGCTCGCCTAGAAGAGAGGACCAAAACCACGCATGAACCCCATACTGGGTAGAGTGAGATGCGGGGGGCCCCATCGCCGCAGGGGCCTCCCGATCAGAGCTTGTATCCAGGCCTCCCGCCGCATCCTCCGAGGCATCCCCGAGGATCACCGGATGCTCTGTCGGTTCGCCACGCACCTGTCGGTCATCGCGCTCTGGGCGATCGCCCTCGGCAGCGGCCTGCTCCCCGCCTTCAGGGAGCACCGTGCTCTGGGCGCCGACACGGCGACCGTCACTGCTCTGGGCGCAGCACGCCAGAGCAGCGCCCGCGGCGTCGGCGGGTTTCTGGTGCGCGCCGCTGTGCCGCGGACCGGCACAACCGACAGCAACGCGCAGGCCCTCGCCGCTCCCGCGGAGCCACCACCGCCAGCCGATGCCGGGTCAACCCCAGAGGAGTCCAGCCCTGCGCCAGTCGGTGAGCTGGCAGCGACTTACGTGGTGCAGCCCGGAGACACCGTCCTCGGCCTCGCCGAGCGCTTTGGCGTCACTCCCGAGACGATCCTCTCCGCCAATAGCTCACTGGCCGGGAACCCCGACCTTCTCCGGCTGGGGCAGGAGATACTCATCCCGTCGGTGTCTGGAGTGCTCCACGTCGTCGCTCCCGGCGATACCCTCAAGGGAATCGCCCAGCGCTATCAGGCCGATGTCCAGAAGATCATCGACTACAGGCCAAATGGGCTCGTTGAGCCCTACATCCTGCATCCGGGTCAGAAGATCATGGTTGTGGGCGGCGTGTGGACCGCCCCGGAGACCTCATCCGTCAGCAGCCCCGCTGAGACGGGCGCCACCGGCAGCTTTATGTGGCCGTGCACCGGCAGGATCAGCCAGGGGAGCTGGTCACGTCACGTGGCCATCGACATCGCAGCCCCGACGGGCACACCCATCTTTGCCGCCGATTCCGGCACCGTGACCGAGTCGGGCTGGACCGACGTCGGCTATGGCCAGTATGTGATCATTGACCATGGCAACGGCTTCCGCACGCTCTACGCCCATATGAGCAAGAGGCTGGTGTCGAAGGGGGCGAAGGTTCAGCGGGGTCAGAGAATCGGCCTGGTCGGCAGCACCGGGAACTCGACAGGGCCGCACCTGCACTTTGAGATCTATCGGAACGGCGTCCTGCAGAACCCGCTCAAGTACCTGCCGTAGCAGCGCCGCAGGCCCACGGGGGAGGCGCCGGAGCAGAGGCTTGCCTCCCCCACCCTATGCCTGCTGGCCCTCACCAGCGCTCAGGAGCCAGGCGCGTCAGTCGGCCCGCCTTCCGGTGGCGTGGGAGTCTCATCCGGGCCGTGCGTGGGCCTCGGGGTGCGCGTCGGTCGCGGCGTCTCGGTTGGCTCGGGACTGGAGGTTGGCGTTGGCGAGGGCGTCGCGGTCGGCGTCTCCGTCGCCGTGGGCGTGGCGGTCGGTTCGCCCTCGACCAGCACATGCACACGGGCTTCGCGCGAGTTCCCCCTGCTATCGAAGACCAGGAGGCGCAGCGTGTAGGTGCCCTTCTTCAGACGCCTCGTCTGCCAGATAGCGAGCAAGCCGCCCTGCACGCCGGAAGAGTCTCGCTCTTCAATGGTCGCCCAGCCCTGAGGATCACTGCCCTCGCCGTACTCGACGCGGTAGCGGCGCATGTCGCTCATCTGGGCATCGCCCCAGACCTCGACGCGGCGCCCGACCTCTTCCCCCTCCCGGGGCGATGCGATGGCCACGAGCGCATGCCCGGTGTGCACGTCGCATCGCTCAGAGGGCGGCTGCGGGATGTTGTTGCGACGAGCCCAGTCCTCACCGTCCGGCGGGTAGACCTCGAACAGCTTGAACTCGAGGGCGTTGCCCGGGCAGAGCTCGGTTGCCAGCTTGCCACTGACCTGGCAGACGCCGATCTTGCGGTGCACACTGCACTCCTCATGCCGCTCGGTCCCTATGAGGAACAGCTCCTTGCGACGCGAGGGACAGTCGGGCGACGGCTTCTGGCCAGAGACGCTGCAGACCTCGACCTCGATGATCCCGGCGGGGCGCGGAAACGGCAGCGCGGGCTTGCCCTCGGCCTCGAGGATCGGCAGGGCCTGCTCCATGAAATCGTGCCAGATCGGACCAGCGCCCTGCGAGCCGGGAACCCGCTGCATCTCGGAGCCATCCGAGTTGCCCACCCAGACTCCGGCCACCAGTGACGTTGTGTAGCCGATCGTCCACGCGTCCCGATAGTTATTGGTCGTTCCCGTCTTGGCTGCAGCCGGCCGGGAGAGCTTTAGGTAGCTCGACGGCCCAAACATGGGTGTACGGGCCTCATTGTCCGAGAGAATGTCGGTGATCAGATAGGCATGCCTCGGGTCCAGCACCTGCCTTCCAGGGCCCGGGTTGTACTCATAGATGACCGCGCCCGATGCATCCCTGACGCGCAGGATGGCCTGCGGCTCTCGCCATACCCCGCCGGTCGCCAAGGCGCTGTAGGCTCCGGTCATCTCCAGTAGCGTCACTTCCCCGCCGCCCAGCGTCAGCGAGAGGCCATAGTACGGGCTGTTCAGGCTGCGCACCCCGAGCCGCTGAGCCATCTCGACCAGCGACGGGATGCCGATGTACTGCAGCGCCTTGACCGCAGGGATGTTGTACGAGTTGGCAAGCGCCGTCCGCACCGAGACGGGGCCATGCTCCTTGCCGTCATAGTTGGGGGGCTCGAAGGGCGGGTTAGCCCCATCGGGAAACTGGGTCTTGACGTCCATGATCATCGTGGCAGGCGTCCAGCCCCTCTCAAAGGCGGCCACGTAGGTCAGAGGCTTGATCGACGAGCCCGGCTGCCGGGGGCTCACCGCCACGTTCACCTGTCCATCGATCTCCTCGTCGTAAAAGTCCACCGACCCGACCATGGCCAGGATCTCCCCCGTCTGGGGATCGATGGCCACGAGCGCAGCGTTGGTAACGTTCTGGCCGGTGAGTTTGGAGATTCTCTCCCGTGCCACCTGCTCGGCGATCTTCTGAATGCGCAGGTCGAGCGTCGTCTCGACCTGCAGCCCGCCCCGATATAGCGTCTCGGCGCCATACTGCTGCTCGAGCTGCTCCCGCACGTACACCACAAAGTGCGGCGCCAGCATATCGATGCGCCGCTTGGCCAGCGTAAGCGGCTCCGCTTTGGCGGCCTCCGCCTGCTCGGCCGTGATGTATCCATGGCGCACCATCTTGTCCAGCACGGCGTCGCGCGCGGCCAGCGCCGCCTCACGGTGAGTGTACGGGTCGTGAGCCACCGGCGCCGGCACGATTCCGACGAGCAGCGCCGACTCCGCGAGGGTTAGCTCGCTCACCGGCTTGTTAAAGTACGTCTCGGCAGCCGCAGCCACCCCGTAGGCCAGATTGCCGTAGTAGATCTCGTTGAGATAGATCTCGAGGATGGTGTCCTTGTCATAGGTCCGCGTGATCTCGGCCGCAAGGACCGCCTCTTTGATCTTGCGCTTGAGGGAGACCTCAGTCCCCACAAACAGCGTCTTCACCAGCTGCTGCGTAATGGTGCTCGCGCCCGAGACGATCTCACCCTCCTTGAGGTTGTAGTACAGGGCGCGGGCAATCGCCAGCGGGTTGAAGCCGGGATTGCTGTAGAAGGTCGGGTCCTCGGTCGCGATAGTGGCGTTGCGCAGGTCAAGGGGGATATCCTCGAGCCGCACCAGTGTGCGCCGCCCGCCCAGTGGGTCGTTGATTACGTACAGTAGCTCGCCGTTACGGTCGAGGATTTTGGTGCTCACAAACGAGGCGGCCCGCGCCTGCAGCTCTTCCGGCGAGGGCAGCGTGAGGGCCACGTAGACATAGATGCCCAGGGAGAGGGCAACCGCTACCAGTACCAGGGCAAGTAGCCCCGACACCGAGAAAGCAAACCCTCGCCAGAAAAGCGCCATCGCGCCCGGTTCCGCCGAGGGACCGTCCCCAGACTGCTCCGGCTTCCGAACATCACGCGTCTCGTCTGCCACGCTCTAGAAGCTCCGCTCCTTTCGCAGCCCGGCCACAGGCCTCACAGGTATCAGACGTCGGCCTGTCCGATCCAGTTCCCGGCCGGGCCTCGACCAGCGCGGCATCGATTATAGGCGCGGGCAGGGACCTGTCAAACTTTCGCAATAGGTGTTTGTGGATATTCTTCGCACCGCAGGTATCGCTGCTCTATGCGCCGGATCTTCTCGACCCGGAGGGCGTGCCTTCCACCTTCAGCGCCCGTCGCCAGCCAGGTGTCGACGATCTCCTCTGCCAGTCCCTCTCCGATGACGCGGGCTCCCAGGCAGAGCACATTCGCGTCGTTATGGGCCCTCGCCATGCGCGCCACATACGGGTCGGTCGCCACGGCGGCCCGTATGCCGGGCACCTTGTTGGCCGCGAGGCTCATCCCGATCCCGGTGCCACAGATGAGGATGCCGGTGCTCGCCCGCCCGGCGCTCACCTCCTCGGCCACCTTCAGAGCATAGTCGGGATAGTCCACGGACTCGGGTCCGTGCGTGCCGAGGTCAAGGACCTCGTGCCCTCGGGCGCGGAGCAGCCCGATCAGGTGCTGCTTCAGTGTGACACCAGCATGGTCGCAGGCGATCGCCACACGCATGATGAGACGCTCCTCCGTGGGCTGGCGGTACGGCCTCAGTCGCCGCCCGCCTGATCGAGGCCACCGGCTTGGAATCGCGCTGTGCTTCCTACGGAAACACCTTGCCGGGGTTCAGGATACCATTGGGGTCAAAAACGGCCTTGAGCCGACGCTGCAGGTCGATCAGCACCGGGTCGAGAGCCAGCGGCAGGTAGGCGCGGCGAGTCGCGCCGATGCCGTGCTCGCCGGTCAGGGTCCCGCCGAGGGAGAGTGCCAGCTTGTAGATTCCTGTTTGCAGGGCGGGCACGAGCTCCTGCCAGCGCGCGTCCGAGAGATCATCCTTGAGCGCAATCACGTGCACGTTGCCATCGCCCGCGTGCCCGAAGCAGACGATGCGTACCCCTTGCTCGGCGGCAAGCTTGTGCACACCGCCGACCAGCCGGGGAATCACCGCACGGGGCACGACCACATCCTCCATGTGGCTCACCGGGCTCTCGTGCTTCAAGGCATCGATGATGACCCGCCGCCCCTCCCACAGGCGATCCCGCGTGGGTCGATCGCGCGCGACCAGGACGTCGAGAGCGCCGTTCTCCAGGCAGGCATCCCCCACGAGCTCCATATCCGCGTAGGCGTCTTCCTCACGCCGGCCATCCAGCTGGATGAGGAGGCAGGCGCCAGCGTCCCGCCCTGGAAGCGGTTTCCCAAGGAGCCGCTCGGAAGCGAGGACGCTATCGCGCTCCATGAACTCGATCGTCGTCGGAACGATGCGCCGGGCGATGATGTCCGACACAGCGCGGATCGCCGGCTCGAACTCGGGGAACTGGGCGAGCAGGTCCACGCGATACGGCGGAAGCGGCAGCAGGCGCAGGGTGATCTGGGTGATGACGGCGAGCGTCCCCTCCGAGCCGATCAGAAGCTGGATGAGGCTGTATCCGGTCACGTTCTTGACGAGCTTTCCGCCCATGCGAACGATCTCCCCCGAGGGGAGCACCGCCTCCAGCCCGCAGACATAGTCCTTCGTCACGCCATACTTGACCGCCCGAGGCCCGCCCGCGTTCTCGGCGATGTTGCCCCCGAGCCGGCAGGAATCCAGGCTCGCCGGGTCGGGCGGGTAGAAAAGCCCCTCGTGCTCGACGGCGCGGTGGAGGTTGCCCGTGATCACTCCCGGTTCCGCGGTGACCGTCAGGTTCTCGCGGTCGATCTCGAGGATGCGGTCCATTCGCTCCAGCGAGAGCACGATCCCGCCAAGAGTCGGGACCGCCCCACCCGAAAGGCCCGTGCCGCCCGAGCGCGGCGTCACCGGAATGCGGCGCTCGTTGGCAAGGCGCAGGACCCGCGAGACCTCGGACGCCGAGTTCGCCCTCACCACAACCTCGGGCATCGACCGAAGGCCGGGCGTCTCATCATGGGCGTAGGGCTCCAGGGCCTCGGTGCTCCAGAGAACGTTCGCTTCACCAACGATAGCCTTCAGTCCGTCCAGGATAGCGCCATCCACCCTCGCGTACATGCCCCTCCTCCGCCCTGGCGACACAATCCCCTGCCAGCCAGCGCAGCGAGGATACCACAAAACGCGCGCCCCGGCAACGGTGCCCGCACGGGAGCGCGTATCCCACTGCGGGCAGGATAGGCACCATGCCTTGTATCCGACTTTGGGCTTTTCGGGAGGTACTCCTCGATGTCGCGCAGAGCTCGTTGGGATGGCGCTCAACGGGCCTGCGTGCGAGAACCCCCATCGAGTTTGGCCTTTCGGGGTGCAACTCGTGGCGCCGTCTACCGGTCGCTGAGATGACCTCGAGCGATGCTGCGTC
>JAIMBM010000184.1 GCA_023511475.1 Anaerolineae bacterium | reverse complement strand
GTGCTATAGTCGCCCCGACCGGACAGACTCTCCCCAGGGGACGCAAGGCCGATGAGCAGCGACTATGCCGCGGCGCTCGAGTACCTCTACAGCCTCACCAACTATGAGTACAAGCTGGCCTCGCAATACGCCGGGCAGCTCTTCGAGCTGACGCGCATGGAGCGTCTGCTGGATGCCATGGAGCACCCCGAGGACCGGTTCCGCTCCGTGCACGTGGCCGGGACCAAGGGCAAGGGCTCGACGGCCGCCATGGTCGCTTCGGTCCTACTCGCGGCGGGGCAGCGTACCGGCCTCTTCACCTCGCCGCACCTCCACACCTTCCGCGAGCGCATCCAGGTAAACGGCGAGCCGATCCCGGAGGGCGCCCTCGTGGCGCACCTGCGCCGTCTGCGGCCCCTCTTCGACAGCCTCGCGGGGCTGACGACCTTTGAGGCCACACAGGCCATCGCCTTCGACTACTTTGTGGCGCAGGGCGTGAGCTGGGCCGTGGTCGAGGTCGGGCTTGGCGGGCGGCTGGATACGACCAATGTCATCCGCCCCGAGGTAGCGGTGATTACCCCGGTGAGCCTGGACCATATGCTCGTCCTCGGCGACACACTCGAGGCCATCGCCCGCGAGAAGGCGGGAATCATCAAACCCCAGACGCCGGTGGTCAGCGCGCCGCAGCCCGACGCGGCGGCGAACGTGATCCGCCATGTCGCGGAGCACCTGTCCGCGCCCCTGACTATGGTGGGGGAGCAGTGGACCTCCGAGTACGAGCGCGCCGACATGGACGGGCAGTGGTTCACCGTGCGCGGGCCCGGCGTCGTGCTGAGGGGCCTGTTCATCCCGCTCTTGGGACCGCATCAGCTCGTCAATGCCACCACTGCCCTCGCGGCGCTCTGGATCCTTCGAGAGCGGGGGCTGGAGCTCTCGGAGATGGCCATCCGCGAGGGGCTGCGAAGCGTGCGTTGGCCCGCGAGGCTGGAGGTGCTGAGCCGCGAGCCGCTCGTCATCGCCGATGGCGCACACAACGGGGATTCCATGCTCCGGCTGGTAGAGGCGCTGGAGGCACACTTCCCCGGCCGCCGCCGCATCGCCGTTTTCGGCTCGCTGGCCGACAAGGACGTGCCCCGCATGTTCGCCGCCCTGCTGCCATCCGTCGACACCGCGATCCTGACTCGCACACGCCACCCGCGGGCCGCCGACCCCCACGAGTTGGAGCGGGAAGCTCGCAGCTACGACACGCCCGTGACCGTCGAGCCGGACCCGGAGCGAGCGCTGCGCCTCGCGCTCGACCTCGCGGGCCGCGATGGGCTCGTCGTCGCGACCGGGTCGCTTTCGACGGCAGCGGCCGCCCGCGAGGCGTGGCGGCGCGTTAGCAACCTCGCGCCGCTCCCTACGGACCCGTTCTAGACGCTTCTGGAAACAGGCGCTGCAGTCAGATCCTGATCAGCCGCGCCGAGCGGATGCTCGGCATCGCCCGGATGCGGTCCAGCAGCCCGGGCGGCACCACGTCGTCGAGGCCCAGCACCATCACACCCCTCGAGCCCCGGCCCCAGCGTCCGACCTGCACGAAGGAGATATTGACCCCGCCCTCGCCGAGGATCGTCCCCATCTGGCCGAGGATGCCGGGCTGCTCGACATGCTCGCTGACGAGCAGGTGCCCCTCGAGGGGAAAGTCCAGCCAGAACCCATCCACGCAGACCGCCCGCGGACGGCCCCGTACGATGCTGCCCGCGACCAGGTGCTCGCCGCGGGTGGTGGACGCCTGCACCTTGAGCAGGTTGGTGTAGCTCTCGGCATCCGGCTCGCGACGCTCGGCGATGGCGATGCCCCGGCTCGCCGCAATCGCGACGGCGTTCACCAGGTTCACCGGCTCGTCGGCCACCAGCCTGAGGAAGCCCATCAGCACGCCAGCGCGGAGCGGGCCCGTGTCGTAGCGGGCTGGCTCGCCGGCATAGATAAGCTCAAGCCGCTGGATGCTGTTCCCTGTCATCTGTCCGTAGAAGGACCCAAGCCGGGTCGCCAGGTCGATATACGGCCCCAGCTTGGCCATCTCGTCGCTGGAGAGCGCCGGGGCGTTGACGGCGCAGCGGGCCGGCCTGCCGCTGAGCACGTCCAGCACCTGCTCTGCGACTTCGAGGCTGCAGGTCCGCTGTGCCTCTTCAGTCGAGGCTGCCAGATGGGGCGTGCAGACCGTCTTGGGCGACTTGACCAGCTCCAACCCCACGGGCGGCTCCCGGCTGAACACGTCCAGCGCCGCTCCAGCGAGTCGCCCTTCGGCCAACGCGGCCTCCAGCGCCTCCTCGTCCACGATGCCGCCACGTGCACAGTTGATGAGGTAGGCGGTTGGCTTCATCAGCGCCAGCTTTTGGGCGTTGAGGAGCTTTCGCGTGTGCTCGCCGCCGGGGATGTGGACCGACACGACGTCGGCCTGCCGAAGCAGGTCATCGAGGGGCATCATCTCGACCCCGAGGCGGGCCGCGTGCTCCACGGACACGAACGGATCATGCGCGATGATGCGCATCTCCAGAGCGGCCGCGCGCCGGGCCAGCGCCGTGCCGATCCGCCCGAGGCCGATGATCCCGAGCGTCTTGCCGCGCAGCTCTGCTCCCATCAGGTTACCCTTCGGCCAGCATCCGGCCTTGATGGCGGCATCGGCGGCCGCGATGTGCCGTACCAGCGCCAGCATGAGCCCCAGGGCATGCTCGGCCACCGCCACGGTGTTGCCATCCGGCGCGTTCACGACAAGCACGCCGCGGCGGGTCGCCGCTTCGACATCGATGTTGTCCACCCCGGAGCCAGCCCGGGCCACAATCTGGAGTCGCGACCCAGCCCTGAGGACGGCCTCTGTCACCCTGGTGCGGCTGCGGACGATAAGCGCGTCGTACTCGCCGATGATCCGCTCCAGCTCCTCAGGGCCGAGCCCCTCGCGCACGTCAACCTCGACGCTGGCCCGCAGACGGGCCAGCGCTTCCTCCGCCAGCGGTTCGGTGACCAATACCCTGGCCATCTCACTCACCCCAAAGCCAATGCTCTCCCGAGGGCCTCGAGCACCTGCTCGATGTCACCGACGTCGACATAGCCCATATGCCCGACGCGCAGCACCTGGCCCTTCAGTTTCCCCTGCCCGCCGGCCACGACGACGCCCTGCTCGCGCAGCCGGGCGACCAACGCCTCGCCATCGGCGCCAGAAGGCACACGGAGCGCCGTCACTGTGTCGGAGGCATAGGCCGGGTTCGCATAGAGTTCCAGCCCCAACGCCCGGGCGCCCTCCCGCATGCGCTGCCCCACGCGCCGGTGCCGCGCGTAGATCGCCTCCAACCCCTCGGCACGCATCATCTTCAGCGCCACCCGGAGACCGTAGAGCACGCCCACGGCGGGGGTCCAGGGCGTCTGCCCGCGCTCGGCGTAGCGGCGGGCGGCGCGCAGATCCCAGTAGAAGCGTGGGCAGGTCGCGCGTTCCATCGCCTCCCAGGCCCGGGCGCTCACGCTCAGCATCGCCAGCCCGGGGGGAGCCATCCAGGCCTTCTGCGAGGCCGTGACGACCACGTCGCACTCCCAGGCATCGGTCGGCAGCGGGATCGCGCCGACGGATGAGATTCCGTCGACCACTAGCAGCGGCCTGCCGCCTCGCCGACGCGCACGGACAACTTCCGACAGGGAGCGCAGGTCGTTGGTGACGCCCGTGGACGTCTCGTTGTGGGTCACGAGGACCAGCTGCGCGTCCGAAGTACGATCGAGGGCTGCCTCGAGCTCGAGGGGATCGATGGCCTCCCCCCAGGGTGTCGACAGGTTGACGACCTCGGCGCCGAACGCCTGGGCAATCGCGGCGAAACGCTCGCCAAAGACGCCACAGGTAGCGGCGATCACACGGTCACCGGGGCTGATCAGGTTGACGATGGCGGCCTCAAGGCCGCCCGTACCCGAGCCGGTCACAATCACCACCTCGTTGTCCGTCTGGAAGATGTGCCGCAGGTCGGCCGCAACCGACCCGAGCAGCTCCCTGAACTCCGGCCCTCGATGGTTGATCATGTCGGCCGCCGATGCCTCCCGCACCTGAGGTGGTAGCGGTGTCGGCCCAGGTACTCGCAGATTCATCTCCTTAGCCTCGCTCTTGTTGTGTATGGCTTTGTCGTAGCGGCGCCCGGGGCAGGAGACGGGCTCTGAAAGCACGACAGCGCGCCCTGCATCTTCCCGTTGGACGCCGATGTGGGATGCCCTGCACTGGGAGGTACCATCCGTGGTGGTGCCACAACTGCGGGGGAGGCTGCTCCAACTCTGGAGCGTGGCTTCTTCCGCCGCGAGTATAGCACACTTGGGCCCTCCGGGCAAGGCTACGAACCCTGCGGGCGTGCTCCGCGAGGCCGGGCTCCGGTGCCAGGCCTCGCCCACGCACCAGAGCCCCGGCCTCGCCCCCATGGCGGTCTGCCGAGCGACCCCGGCTTTCCACTCATCCCTCGACTTTGGGCAGCACGGCCAGCGCTTCCCTGACCTTCTCCTCTGGATACTCATAGTCCTGGAGCTGACCATGCAGATACGAGTCGTAGGCTCCGAGGTCAAAGTGTCCGTGGCCGCTGAGGTTGAAGAGGATCGTGCGCGCCTCACCCGCCTCCTTCGCCTTCAGCGCCTCGTCGATGGCCGCGCGGATCGCGTGCGCCGATTCCGGCGCCGGCAGGATTCCCTCCTGTCTGGTGAAGAGGGCCGCCGCCTCAAAGACAGGGTTCTGGGGGTACGCCACCGCCTCGATGTACCCTCCCTTGACGAGGGCCGATATCTGCGGTGCCATCCCGTGGTAGCGCAGCCCCCCGGCGTGGATCCCCGCCGGGACGAAGGTGTGCCCGAGGGTGTGCATCTTGACGAGCGGGGCCATGCCGACTGTGTCCCCATAGTCATAGGCGTAGAGGCCCTTGGTCAGGCTGGGGCACGCCGTTGGCTCAACCGCCACGAAGCGGGTCTTCAGCCCCTTCTGCAGCCGCTCCCTGAGGAAGGGGAAGGCCAGCCCGGCAAAGTTCGAGCCTCCGCCCACGCAGCCGATGACCACATCGGGGTAGGCGTCGGCCAACGCCATCTGCTTGAGCGCCTCCTCCCCGATCACCGTCTGGTGCATCAGGACGTGGTTGAGCACGCTGCCAAGGGAGTAGTGTGCGTCCTCTCGCCGCACGGCCTCCTCAACCGCCTCGCTGATGGCGATGCCCAGCGAGCCTGGCGAGTTGGGGTCCCCTGCGAGGACGCTGCGGCCAGCCTCTGTCTCGAGCGATGGGCTGGGCACGACCGTAGCCCCAAAGCTCTCCATAAGCACCCGCCGGTACGGCTTCTGCTGGTAGGAGACCTTGACCATGTAGACCTTGCACTCCAGCCCGAAAAAGTTGCAGGCCATGGAGAGTGCCGAGCCCCACTGCCCGGCGCCGGTCTCGGTGGTCAGGCGGCGGATGCCCTCCTGCTTGTTGTAATAGGCCTGAGCGACGGCAGTGTTGGGCTTGTGGCTGCCCACCGGGCTCACGCCCTCGTACTTGTAGTAGATCCTCGCCGGAGTGTCGAGGGCCTGCTCCAGCCGGCGCGCCCGCATGAGGGGCGTCGGCCGCCACAGGCGGTAGACCTCTCGCACCGGCTCCGGAATGGGGATAAAGCGGTCGGTCGCCACCTCCTGCTTGATCAGCTCCATGGCGAAGAGGGGCGCGAGGTCCTGCGGGCCAATCGGCTTGCCCGTGCCAGGGTGCAGCGGCGGCGGCACCGGCACCGGCATGTCGGCGGCGATGTTGTACCAGGCCTGAGGAATCTCAGTATCAGACATCACAATGCGGATAGAGTCTGCTTTGGACATGGCTCTCCTCCTATATGTGCCTGCGCGTGTGACATTGGCGATTCATCATTCTCCCGAACGTGCTCCGCTCGGACTGCGTGCATCGCTCGCTCTCCGCAGCAGCCTCTGTCGGCGGCGACTCGGCAGGCTGCACTTCGTGTCATGAGCACCTCCTCAGCCAGGCCCTCTAACCAGAAAGCGCTCCCATCCCTTCTCCGGGACGGGAGCGCTCACCCCCGCGGTGCCACCCGCATTAGGCTGAGCTCCAGAAACAAAACGACCCGCAGTGAATGCCTGCGGGTCATTGCAGAAGCCAGCCTCACCTCAGCAGGTACGGGATGCTCGCACGAGCATCCGATACCCTCGGCCATGATAACGGTGGCGACTCCGGCTCGGCCTACTAGGGAACCCCGTTCAGCCTACAACTCCCAGGTCCATTCGCCGCCCGCGCTGGCATCGGGCTCCCACCGTTCCCCGACTCTCTGTACCCCGCTCCGGCGGCTACTCGTCCTGTTCAGCGTCTTTGGGTTTGTATTCTGGTTTTACTATAGCACGGAACGGCACCTCTGTCAATCGCGAACGACCGCGCGACCCTTCAGACTCGCATGCTGGCAGCCGCAACTTCCGCTGCGGTGTTACCCCCACCCCTAACCCCGCCCCCGCCGCCGCGGGGGCGGGGAATCCAGATAAAGGGGG
>JAIMBM010000183.1 GCA_023511475.1 Anaerolineae bacterium | reverse complement strand
GGGTGCTGGCCGAGCTTGGCGAGCCGTGTGTGGCCATGGGCCTTGCAGCAGCAGAGAGCGGACGGCGACTTCAGGAGATGCTCGAGGCGCGCGGCATACGGTGTGACCTGGTCTGGGCGGAGGGCGAGACGCGCACCAACTATGTCCTCGTGAACCTGGACGAGAACACCCAGGCGACGGTGACAACCAGCGGTCTGCAGGTGCTCGCCGGGCATGTCTCAGCCCTCGAGGCACGCCTGGAGCGGTGGCTCCCAGAGTGCTCGGCTCTCGTCCTCGGCGGATCTGTGCCCAACGGGATGGCGCCGGACTGGTACGCGCCGTGGATCCGCAGGGCCCGCGAGCAGGGGCTCCCGGTCCTCCTCGACGCCTCGGGTCAGACTCTGGCGCGCTCGGCACCGGCCGGCCCGACCGTGCTCAAGCCAAACCTCGACGAGCTGTGCGAGCTGATCGGGCGACCGCTCGCCGGGATACGCGAGGCCGCCGCGGCGGCGAGGGAGCTGCTGGCCTGGGGCATCGACCTGGTTGTGGCAACGCTCGGGTCCACGGGCGCAGTTGCCGTCACTCAACAGGCCACCTGGCACCTGCCGCCCCTCGCGGTGCGTCCGCTGAACTGCGCCGGCGCCGGAGACGCCATGCTGGCCGGCCTCGCCGCCGGCTACGCAAAGGGCTGGCCTCTCGAGGAAACCCTGCGCCTCGCCGCCGCCGCAGCCGCTGCCGTCGTCATCACCCCGGGCACCGCCGAGTGCCATCGGGACGATGTGCACCGGTTCAAGGCGCAGGTGCACCTGCAAGCCCTCTAGATGGCCCGCCTCGGGCTCTGCCCGCCCGGGCACGTCTTGCCCCCTCGGATGGCAAGGCGACCGTGTCTTCTTCGATGGGGCAGAGCCGCAGAGAAGCGGCCCCGGGGCCGGAGATAAGAAACCCTGGCGACTGCAGGGGGAACGGCGTCAACGGGATGGCTACCGTGAGTTGCAGGACGGCCCAGTTAGCGCCAATAGGGGTCAGGCGAGGGGGCGGCAGCCTCCGCGAGATGCTGCGCAGGCCATGGGCGTCTACGCTCCCCCCAGGCCACTTGTGGGTAATGGATAGCGCGGCGCGGGGGCGCGGCGAGGGGGCTTAACCCAGGATGCGACTCTGAAAAGTTAGCAGCCACCAGCCGTTTGCAGGCCAGCGCCCAATCTGCTATAATGGTCGTCGTGACGGGGCGTAGCGCAGTCCGGTTAGCGCGCAGCGTTCGGGACGCTGAGGTCGGAGGTTCAAAGCCTCTCGCCCCGACACGCAGAGAGGGTGGCTCGATGGCCACCCTCTCTTTTTTCCCGAGAGCGGTCAGCCCGGGCGCCCGCTCGGCTCTTGCGTGCGCCGCCACATCTCGGCCCACTCCGCGGCGCTCACCTCCTCCAGTCGACGCCCCGAGGCCACTACCTCTTCCTCGGCTGCCACAACCCGGGCCATGAAGCGGGTGGTCGCCTCACGCAGGGCGCTCTCGGCATCCAGGTCCAGTCGCCGGGCCAGGTTGACTATGTCAAACAGGAGGTCGCCAAGCTCACGGCTTCGGCTTTCCAGGTCAGGGGCGCGGCGCAGCCTCTGCAGCCGCTCGCCGGCCTCGCGCCAGATGGCCTCCTCGTCGGGCCAGTCAAAGCCAACGCGCGCCGCCCGCTCGCCGATCGCCTGCGCGCGAGCCAGCGCGGGCAGCGCACTGGGCACGCCGGCAAAGCTTGAGGAAAGCTCTCGCGCGCCTTTCTCCGTCCGCTTGATCTCCTCCCAGTTGCGGAGGATCTCCCCCGTGCCTGCGACGGTTACCTCACCAAAGACGTGCGGGTGCCTGCGACGCAGCTTTTCCACAATGTGCGCGACGACATCGCGCATGGAGAACTCGCCACACTCGGCAGCAATCTGTGTGTGAAGAAAGACCTGCAGCAGGAGATCGCCCAGCTCCTCCTTCAGCTCCTCCATGTCGCCCGCATCCAGCGCGGCGAGGGCCTCGTACGTCTCCTCGAGCAGGTTTGGGCGCAGGCTCTGATGCGTCTGTTCCCGGTCCCAGGGGCAGCCCATCGGTCCGCGCAGATGGGCGATCAGCTCCTGAAAGGTTATCGGCGACCCCGGCCTCTCCAGAGGCGGGACATAGAGGGCCGTGAGATGGTCGACCGCATCGCGGTCCAGGTCATAGAGCGGCTTCGTGCGGAGCTCCTGCCCCGGCAGGCCGGCCCCGTGCACTATCGTCACCAGATGCTCTTCGGGGTACACGTTCAGGAGCGTCAGCTTGACATCTGAGGCAATCTGCCGACTGTAGAGCTGCCCGACAATGGCGGGGCGGTCCGGGTCCAACAGCGGGCTGTGCTGCGCCGCCAGGTCCAACCCGTCCACCAGTTGCAGGCCCGAGAGGGCATCCACACGCAGCGCCGAGAGCACCGGCTCCACAAAGCTCAGGCCGTCCACCAGCCGCACGGTCAGGCCGCGATCGACGGCCCCGTCCAGGATCAGGCGGACGCTTGTCTCACCAACCAGCGGGTGCCCGGGCACGGCGTAGACCACACCCTGCGGGCGCGCTCCGAGCTCCAGGATTCGGTCGGCGATGGCACGGTACAGCGCGTCGAAGGACTCGGCTGTCTCGTACAGGGCGTCAAAAGAGTGCAGCGCTGCGGTGCCGGGAAGCGCATCGACGATCGGGTGCTCCCGGGTTCGCAGATAGAGCTCGTCGGCTCGCGCCAGCACCTCGCTGGCCTCAGCCGTGAGAAAGCGCGGATCGCCCGGCCCGAGGCCGACGATGACAATGTTCTCAGGCATGTGACCTCCTCCCCAATCCGGCGCATTATAGCCTTCGGCCGGGGGCTTGCCAAGCTGTGCCCCCCCGCTCCCACCCTTTGGCTTTGGCGCTCCCCCCTGAGACTGCTATAATGGCTACCCAGTCCAGGGAGGTCCGCGCCTGATGTCTCTTCAGTTCTCCTTCGAGTTGCAGCACCGAGATCGCACCACGGCAGGCCGCCTCGGCCGACTCCGGACGCCCCACGGCGCCATCGACACGCCCGTCTTTGCACCGGTCGGTACCCAGGCGACGGTCAAGACGCTGACGCCGCGGGACCTGACCGGGCTGGGCGCAACGCTCATCCTGGCCAACACCTACCACCTGTACCTGCGCCCCGGTCCGGAGCTCATCGCCCGCCTCGGCGGCCTGCACCGGTTCATGGCCTGGGAAGGCCCGATCCTGACCGATAGCGGCGGCTTCCAGGTCTTCAGCCTGGCCAATCTGCGGCGCGTCGACGACAAAGGGGTCCTCTTTCGCTCGCACATCGACGGCTCAGAGCACCTCCTCACTCCCGAGAAAGCAACGGGTGTCCAGGAGCTCCTCGGCGCTGACATCATCATGGCCTTTGACGAGTGCGCGAGCCCTATGGATCGCCCGCAGGCCGAGGAGGCGATGCACCGCACCCATCGCTGGGCCGAGCGCTGCCTGGCCACGCACCAGCGCCGCGATCAGGCGCTCTTTGGTATCGTGCAGGGAGGGGCCTTTGCCGACCTGCGCGAGGAGTCGGCGCGCGTCCTGAGCAGCATGCCCTTCGCAGGCTACGGCATTGGTGGCCTCGCAGTCGGCGAGCCCAAGGATGTCACCTGGGCCATGGTCGACGTCACAGTCCCTCGCCTGCCTGAGGACAAGCCCCGCTATCTCATGGGCGTCGGCTCGCCTGAGGACCTGGTCGAGGCCGTGAGCCGGGGCATCGATATGTTCGATAGCGTCCTGCCCACGCGGCTGGCGCGCAACGGGGCGGTCTTTACCCGGGAGGGGCGACTGAACCTGCGCAACGCCCAGTTCGCCGAGGATCCGCGTCCCATCGAGGAGCACTGCTGCTGCTACACCTGTCAGCACTTCTCCCGCGCCTATCTGCGCCACCTGCTCGCCGCGGGCGAGATCCTCGGGCTGGTGCTCAACTCGATCCACAACCTCGCTTTTCTCATGGGCCTCATGGCGGATATCCGCGCCGCCATACGCGAGGATCGCCTCGCCGCCTTCAGGAGCGAGTTCCTTGGAAGGTACGTTCCAGTCGATGAGGCAAGCCGGCTGCGCGGCCGCGAGCTGTACGGCAGGCGCAGACGAGGAGAGGAGGACACTTGAGCTTTCTGCAGGCCGTCATCCTGGGGCTGCTACAGGGCGTGACCGAGTTCGTACCGGTCTCAAGCTCCGCGCACCTGGTCCTGGTCCCCTGGCTCCTGGGCTGGCCGAGCCCCGGTCTCGCTTTTGACACTGTGCTGCACCTTGGGACCCTCGCGGCTGTGCTCGCGGTCTTCTGGCGCGACCTGGTGACCCTCGCTCGCGCCTGGGTGGGGAGCCTGCGCCCTGGCTCCGCCGGGAGTCCCCATAGCCGCATGGCCTGGGCGCTGATCATCGGCACGGTGCCGGCCATCGTACTGGGAGTCATGGCAGAGAGTTATGTCGAGCGCCTCTTTGAGACCCCCGGGGCCGTGGCAGCGCTCCTGCTTGTCACTGGTGCGCTGCTCCTCGGGAGCGAGTGGTGGGCGCGCCGTTCGCAGACTCTCGAGGAGATCGGCCCTCGCCATGCCGCGCTGATCGGGCTCTTCCAGGGGCTGGCGATTGCACCGGGCATCTCCCGCTCGGGCGCCACCATTTCTGCCGGGCGTTTTCTGGGCCTCCCCCGGACGGAGGCGGCGCGCTTTTCCTTCCTGCTCGCCGTGCCCGTCATCGCCGGAGCCGGGGCAACACAGGTGCTCAAGCTCGTGGAGACCGGGCTTTCGGGGGAGGGCGTTAGCCTGCTGATCGCCGGCTTTCTGGCAGCCTTTGTCAGCGGCTACCTGGTGATCAGAGGGCTCTTGAGCTACCTGCAACGGCGAGGCCTGCTGCCGTTCGCCATCTACTGCGCGGTGGCCGGGGCGCTCGGCCTTGCCCTCTGGCTTGCTCGCTAATCCGGCATCTGATGGAGCGATGGTATCACCTGCACGCGGTAGGGTGTGTGTGCTCCTCTTGCTGGGCTGCCTGCTTGGCCTTCTCGCCTGCTCTCCGCCGCCAAGGCCGCCTCAGACTGTCCGCATACGGCTGGCAGCGGCGCCGCCTCTGGCGCGCCTTGCCCACCAGCTCGCGTTGACCGCGCAAGGGCATGACCCCAACCTTGAGGTCGAGATCGTCGAGCTCAGCGCTGAGGAGGTCGTCGAGGCCCTGGCCACAGGTCGCGCCGACCTCGCGCTCAGGCAGGGAGGCCTCGACCACGCCGACAGGCTCAGCGCCGTAGACGGTCGCCCCTCGCTGAGGGCCTGGCCGCTCGCGACCGACGCAATAGCCCTTATCGTGCACCCCTCCAACCGCGTGGGAGATCTGTCGATGGAGCAGTTGCGGCGCGTGTTTTCGGGCCTGGAGCATCGCTGGGATCAGGTCGGCGGAACGGGAGCGCGGATCCGGCTCGTGGCCCGCGAGCCGGAGGCGCTGGCGCGGCTCACCTTTGACGGGGCCATCCTGGCCGGAACCCACGTGGCCGGAAGTGCCATTATCATGCCCGGGGATGAGGCCGTCGCGCAGTTCGTGGCCGGGCACCCGGAGGCCCTGGGCTATGTGAGCATGGCGCTGGCAGGGAGCAGAGTCAAGGCTATCTCCCTCGACGGGGTGCCACCCACCCCCGAGATGGTCGCTGCCGGCCGCTACCCACTGACGCTGCCGATCACCCTCCTCACGCGGACCGGCGCCCCCCAGAAGGTTCGATCCTTCGTGAGCTTTTGCCTCGGACCCGAGGGGCAGGAGGTCGTCGGTCAGCTCTACGGCCCACCTCCCGGCAGATGACCCCGGCCTCCACATGCGTATGCTCCCGGCTTGCGCATGCACACGCAGCAGTCCGCTCACCCGGAATCCCTCAGGCGATCAATCCTCCCCGGCTCCGATACGGACAGTTCCCACGACGACCGAATCCCTCCCGGCTGCTGCACCCGCGATGACCTTCAGACGTTTTCCGGTAGCTGCGTCATAGACGCCGACTGCCAACTGATAGACACCGGGCGGCAGGTCGGGCGGCAGCCAAAGCGCCCGCCGGTCGGCGACCGGCTCCCGCCGCGGAAGCTGGGGAAACGGTCTCAGCCCGTTGACCGGTGCACCGTCATTCTGAGCTCGGAGCGTGCCCGTCTCATCGTACAGATGGACGAACACCACATAGTCCGCAGCCGGAGCGGCCTCCACCTCCCAGCAGAGCGAAATGGGCAACGCCCTGCCCGGCGCCACGTCAACATCAACAGGCGGGTAGGAAAGGCTGATGCCGTCTTCGAACTGGGCCGCGGCCGGCCCGCAGCCGGCCGCCTCGGGTGAGACGTAGAGCACCACACGCCCATGGCCGCTCTCGCTGACCAGCGCGCGCGCAGCGTGCTGCTCCAGCCACCACCCGGCCATGTTCTGTGGATGCTGCAGCGGACTCTGATGGGTTACGAGCCACAGCCGCCGATGCGCCGCGACCAGCTTTTCCATCTCACGGTCGAGCCCGTCCTGCGAGAACCATCCCAGGTAGTAGCGGAC
>JAIMBM010000182.1 GCA_023511475.1 Anaerolineae bacterium | reverse complement strand
GTCCTGGGCGGCCTGCGCGTGACCAACTACGAGCAGAACAGCTACACCGGCACCGGCTCGGGTGACACGAACTACAGCAAGAACGGCCTGCTGACGCCAACGGCGGCGATCATGTTCAAGCCGATGCCCAGCACGACGCTGTACGCCAGCTACGTCGAGTCGTTCGACGGCGGCGGCGTGGTGGCCACCAACGCCAACCTCACCAAGGAGCAGGCCAACCGGCTTGCCCAGTCGGCCCACAACGGCCTGGCCATGACCATCCGCCCTTGCCATACCATGGTGGACGGCGACACCGTCTTTGCCCTTGCCATGCGCCTTGGCGTCAACTGGCAGGAGATGCTGCGCGTCAACCAACTGACCGAGCACATGCAACGTCACAAGAAGGACTTTGCCAGTCGCCGGGGGCTGTTGGGAATGGTCAGTCGACGGCGGCGGTTGCTGGACTATCTCAAGCGATCCGACCCGGCGCGGTATCTGCTGATTCTGGACCAGTTGAAGTTGCGCAAGTGACCCCGCACCGCGCGGCAGCGTGTGGCATGGCCGTCTGCGGAAGGGTCGGTGGCGCGCGGCGTGCCGTCGGGGTTGGTGATCGCCCACCAGTATTCTTCTTTGTCCGGCGTGGATCCGGGCTCGGCCAGGTTCCACACCGTCATCACGCCGATCCAGGGCGACCAGTGGGTCGCAGCCCACCTGTACGCCTCCACGATGTACTCCGCCTTCTGCTCCTCGGTCACCGCGTGCCAGGCGTAGCTGGGATGGACGGGGTCACTCGTCCAGCCCATCTCCAGGATGTAGATCTGCTTCGCCCCATCGCCGTACTCGACCATGATGCGGCGCAGGTCCTCCACCCGACGGAAGCAGAAGAAGCGCTGCCCGCCGAGGTTGGGGTTCGCGGCGACCTCATCGGGGCTGGCCTCCGGCGGCGCCTTGTACCCCGGGGCATGCGCGCCGAGCGCATCAAAGTATCCATCGCTCGAGCCGCCCATGGCCTGGTACATCCCCCGCAGATAGAGGTCGTCGGGCATGGCGTTGGCATCGTTGGTGCCCGTAGGGGTCAGCCCAGCGCTGACGACGATGGCATTGGGGTCGGCCTGCTTGATGCGCCGGTAGGCGACCTTGAGCAGGCGCACGTATTCGGCCGGGTTGGGGCGCCGCCCGCCCCACTCGCGCGCGAGGTTGGGCTCGTTCCATATCTCGTAGGCCTGGAAGCGGCCCTTGTAGCGGCTGGCGAGGGCATAGCAGAAATCGCCGAAATCCTCATAGTTGTCCGGCGGACCGTTGGTCGGGTAGCCACCGCCGGCCCACTGGGGCTGATGGTCAAGCCGCAGGATGATCTTGAGCTGCTGCTCGCCGATCCACTTGGCGATCTCATCAAGCTGCGCCCAGTTGTAGGCGCCTTTGCTCAGCTCCACGTCGCGCCAGCCCACGCCCTGCTTGATCCAGCCAAACCCCGCCTGCTTGACCAACTGGACGTCCCGCGAGGCGACCTCGGGCTTGTACCAGAGGAAGCACTGCATCCCGTACTCGGGCGAGCGCAGCCGAACGACCTGTGGCGACCGCGGCTCGGTCGTCGGCGATGCCGGAGCAGGGGTATTGTCCGCTACCGGCATCTGAGTCGGCGTGCTCGCCGGCTCCGTGGCTTCCGCGCCGACCGTTGCAGTCGGCGGGACCGCCTCCGTAAAGGTCGGCCGGGGGGTAAACGTGGCCTCACTCCCCGGCGTCGGTGTGGCGGGGCGACACCCGGTCAGCACCACGAGCAGAACGAGCACTCCACCGGTCAGGCAGCAAGCGGCTGCCTGCCATCGTCTCGGCGCACGCATGGTCTCCACTTTTCGTCTCCACCAGCAGGCGTGGAGCTGGCTGCCACCGCGGGCGAGTCTGGCTCCACGCCCGATTCTCCCACGAGTACCCGTTTCGGGGCGCGGCGCTCCTCGCCTACTTGGGCATGTTCGCCAGGGCATGGAAGGCCGGGCGCGGCCCCCATCCCGGGTCCACGATGCCAAAGGCGGCCTTTTCGTCTTGCGGGCCACAGAGGGGCGCAAAGTTCAGGTTCCACAGGAACATGGGTCCCACAAACCCCCAGTTCCGCCCCATCTGGAAGGCGCGCACGATAAAGTCGGCCTGCTCCTGCGCGGTATTGTCGGCCGCGTACTCATAGCCCCGGGCCGGCGGCACGCCGAGGCCGTCGACCGATGCCCACCCGAACTCGGTCGGGATCAGGCGCTTCGAGCCGTCGCCGTACTGGATCATGATGTTGCGGTACCCCTCCATCGTCGAGCGGAAAAACCAGCTCGGATGGCCTTTGCCGCGCGAAGTGGTCGGGTCACTCCAGGTCCGCCAGTCGGCGTCCGGCGGGTTGTTGTAGCCAGAGGGGTGCACGCCAACGGCATCGCAGACCGACCTGAGGCCCGCATCGTACATCTGTCGCAGATAGACCTGGTCGTCTATGGCGGTATCGCCATCGTTCCAGCCGGTCGGTGTGAGGGCGCCGCTGACGACGACCGCCCCCGGATCGACCGACTTGATGGCATAGTAGGCGGCCCGCAAGAGCTCCACGTACTTGGCGGCGCTCAGCCGGTGCCCATGGCCACCCCACTCGTACCACAGGTTCTGCTCGTTCCAGATCTCGTAGGCCTGCACGCGGCCTTTGTAGCGCGCCGCCATCTGCCGCATGAACTCGGCATAGGTGTTCGGATCCGCCGGCGGGCCGGCCACGCTCTTGTCGTCATCGCCCGGCCGCGCCCAGTTCGGGGCCTTGACCACGCTGAAGAGAATCTTGATACCCCGTGCTGAGCATGCGTCGACAATGGCATCAAGGCGGCCCCAGTCGTACTGTCCCGGCGCCGGGTTGTAGCGGAACCACTCCACCTGCTGCTTGATCCAGCGGAATCCCAGCGCCTGCACGCTGCCGAGGATGCGGTCATAGTTCAGGTCGGTCACCATGTCGACCTGAATGCCATAGTCGAAGGGCAGGCCGACCGTGCGCGCCGGTGGCGGCGACGTCTGAGGCTGAGATACCGGAGCGGCCGTTGGCTTGGGCTGGGGAGTCGGCGTCGGCGGACGGGTCGGCGTCGGGCTCGGCGTCGGCGTAGGCACGAGGACCTCCAGGTTGCCGGGCTGGCCGACGGTGGTCTTGCCGCCGTCCTCGGAGATGGCCACGCTCACGATATAGTCGCCGGGGTTCTCTGCGGTCCAGCTGAAGGTGGGCTTGTCCGCGGGGCTCACCGCCTGCTCGACCAGCTCGCCATCCTTGGTCCGCACCGACCACACGACACTGTAGCGCGAGCCGCCGCGGGAGGCTACGGATGCGCTGCGTCCGGCGGCACCCGCAGCTGCCCGCACTACGTCCCAGATCTGCGCGTCGTTGGCCGTGCCCGCGAGGTCCTCGACGGCCACGCCGCGGATCAGGTACCGGCCGGCCAGCGCGAGCTTGCGCTCGATGCTGCTCGAGTTCTCGATCCAGACCCTGTGCTCAGCACCGGTATCATCCCTGAAGGCAAAGCGGAGCTGGCCGCTGGCGGGGTCCTCCACGAGTCCGGAGGCCAGGTTGGCCACGCGGAGGTCGACCGTCTCGCCGGGAAGGACGACGTTATCCTCTCCGGCCTCCACGGCCTTGCTGGCGAGAGACAGCGCATCGCCGTAGCAGAGGGCACGGACCTGCGCGCCGACCTCCTCGAAGCAGCTGGCCGTGAGGCCCAGCTCGAGCTTTTGCCGGTTGATCTGCCGCACGGCCTCGCGCAGGTATCCCTCCATCGTGCCGCCCGGGGCATAGGCGCTCGGGTCACGGAGCGCGGGCAGGCGGACGAGGTCGGCCGCGCGGCCAAGGGCCGCCCAGTCATAGCCCGCCGTATCCCAGGTGCCGTCCGCGGCAGGCGTCGGCGGATCGATGCGCACCGCCAGTACCTTGCCGGCCCGATGCAGCTCATCGGCCAGTTCGGCGACAAAGGTCGAGAAGTAGCCCTTGAGGGCGGTATCAAGGCCCTCGTACTCGAGGCTCACGCCACGATAGCCGCCCTTGCTCACCGCCTCGACAATCGCCCGGATATGGGCGGCACGCGGCTCGGAACGGGTGATGATGTTGGCGACCCAGTCCGTGCGGGCGACGCCGTTGACGCGGTTGCTGAGGATCGGCAACACCAGCAGCTGCTGAGGCGCCGTGTCAAGGGACACCTCGCCCCGCACCGTGCCATCCTCGACCAGAGTGAGCCCCGCCACGTAGAGCTTGCTCGCCAGGTCCAGCGGAGCGGCGTTGACCGCGGCGCCATCGGGCGCATCGACGCCCACGGCCACGGTCTGTGGCTTCGCCTCCATGGCGGCGACCAGAAGCGGCAGCGAGGAGAGGGCCGCCTGCACCTGGGCACCATCAGTCACCCGGCTGGGGAGGAACTGCCAGTCCTTGCCCGTCCAGGCGTATAGGTCAAGCGCGTCCGGGCCGGACAGGCCCGAGGGGAGGGGTGCCTTAAAGCCAGCCTCCTTGGGGCGGGTGCCGTAGGCCTCCACCTGGTAGAGCGGCCCACGGACCTCGAGGCCGGCCGGCACGGACTTGAGCGCCTGTGCCACCGCACCGCGGCTGGCCTGCTTGCTGGCCGGGTCGACCGCCCGCAGCCGCAGCCTCAGGCGGCCACTCAGTGCACCCGGCGCGACGGCGAGCTGTGCGCCGTTGCTCTCCTGCACCGTACCGCCCTTGGCCGTGATCAGGGGACAGTCGGTGTGGAACAGCCGCACCCCCAGAGAGACCGGCGGCAGCCACAGGCTACAGACCAGGAGTGCCGGTACCAGGCCGTACCTGATGAGCCGCTCCACCCTGGGGTCTTGCAGTGCGGCTATGAGCCGCTCTCTCCAGGCCGAAGTCGCTTCCCCCATCGTCTGGTGTCCACTCCTTTCGGGAAGATCGGCAGGGGGCTCTGGGTGAGTGGCTTGTGGCAGGGAAGGATACCCCCTGAGTATCAAGACGTGCTAAGGTACTGGATGAACAAGTCGACCCGAGGATAGCAGATAGACAACGGTCTGGGACACCGACCGTGCGAGACCACCTCCGGACCGGCCCGGTCGCCCGCAGCAGGCGACGGCGCAGCCAGAGTGCAGTCCCACGGGAGGAGCCGGTCCGCGAGACGAGAGCACGCAACCCCAGGCCCGCGCCCCTCCGGGAGCTTGCGGCATTCTAGCATGGGGGATAAGATTTGGCAAGTCACGAAAAAAAGCGTTCCGCCCACTCTCTTTGCCAAAGCGCGCCTGCTCTGCTACAATCCGGCTGCGGTCGCGCCGATGGCCCTTGGCCGCCACACTGGGTGGCTCGATCGCAGGATAAGCATGGTCCGTGTCACATGGCTTTCGTCGGCTCTGGTCAGCATGCCGCTGCTCCTCGCTCTCGGCTGCGGGGTAGCGGTATGTCTCGCGCTGGTCGTGCACCGGCGCGATCTGACCAGCGTGCTGGCGCTGGCCGGATTCAGCGGGCTCTTTGTCACCTACATCATCACCTCGTTCAGCCCTTTCATCGTGGTCTGGCTCGAGCGGGCGCGCCCCGGGCGGAACCTGCTGGTCATGGTCAGCGCCTTTACCCTCGCCGTGAGCACGGTAGGGGCCCTGGCCGTCGGCTGCCTGATCGGTGCCCTCTGGCTGGGCCTCAACCGACACAGCCGGCAGTGAAGACCGCCGAGTTCGACTATCAGCTCCCGCCCGAGCTGATCGCCCAAACCCCGGTCGAGCCGAGGGACGCCTCGCGCCTGCTGGTCGTGCACCGCGCGGACGGCTCCCTCGAGCACCGGCACTTCCGCGACCTCGGCGAGTACCTGAACCCCGGCGACCTGCTCGTGCTCAACGAGAGCCGGGTCATCCCCGCACGCCTGCAGGCGCGCAAAGTCCCGACCGGCGGGCGGGTAGAGATTCTGCTGCTGACCCGGCACGATCCCCGTACCTGGGAGGCCCTCGTCGGCGGGCGGCGGGCCCGCACAGGCACGCGGCTGCGGATCGAGGCATCCCCCGCCGCCGGACCCAGGGAGCCCCTCGAGGCCGAGGTTGTCGGTGAGACGCCTTCCGGCGGCCGGCTGATCCGCTTCTCCGCCGCGGTCGACGACCTGCTCGATGCCCTCGGCGAGGTGCCGCTGCCACCCTACATCCACAATCCCCTCGCCGACCGCGAGCGGTACCAGACCGTCTACGCCCGCGTCCGGGGATCGGTCGCCGCGCCGACGGCCGGCCTGCACTTTACCCCACGGCTGATGGAGGCGCTGCAGGCGCAGGGCGTGCGCTTCGCCCTCGTGACGCTCCACATCGGGCTCGAGACCTTCCGTCCGGTGCAGGAGGAGCGGGTCGAGGAGCACGTCATCCACCGCGAGTGGTGCCGGCTCGACGAAGCGGCCGCTTTGGCCATCGCCGAGACCCGCACCGCGGGCCGGCGCGTTGTGGCTGTCGGCACGACCAGCGTGCGCGTCCTCGAGACCGCGGCGGCGCAGGCCGAGGCGCAGGGTGCCCGCGAGCCCGTCGTCCCCTTTGAGGGATGGACCGGCCTCTTCATCTACCCCGGCT
>JAIMBM010000181.1 GCA_023511475.1 Anaerolineae bacterium | reverse complement strand
GGGCACCTGTCTCCAAGAAGACGCTGTCGCCTTTTCAAAGTTACCGCGTATGGGGGCCCCAACGCGAAGCCGTTGGGTGCCATCCCGGTAGCCTCTCCACGATGTCCAGGGGCACGCTGCGAAGGGCCAGAATCGAGGAAGGCGGCATCGCCACACGAGTTGCGAGTCGCCCCGGCAAGGGATATGGCAGTATAATACCCGTGCCACCCTACTTGAAGGAGGAGACGCCCATGCCTGCCGAGACCCTGCCCCGCCGAAGCCAAGTTCCCGTGCAGTACACGTGGAACGCCCCCAGCGTCTACCCCTCACCGGAGGCGTGGGCCGCCGAGCTCCGCAGCGTGGCCGCCAGCCTTCCCGAGTTCGCTGCCTATCAGGGCCACCTCGCGGAGGGAGCAGGGACGCTCGCCGATGCCCTCGAAGCGCGCGACGATCTCGCCCGCCAGACGGGCAGGCTCGTCATGTATGCGCGCATGAGCCAGAGCGTCGACACTGCCGACCCGGCCGCGGCGCGCATGGAGGCGGAGGCTGCGGGCCTGCTCGGACGCGTCCGCGCGGCGGTAGCTTTTGTAGAGCCCGAGATTCTGGCCCTCGGGCACGAGCAGGTCGAGCGCTGGATGGAAGCCGAGCCACGCCTGCGCATCTACGCCCACTACTTCGACGACCTCTTCCGCCGCGCTGCGCACCTGCGCTCCGCAGAGGTGGAAGAGCTCCTTGGCCTGCTGGCCGATCCCTTCGCGGGGCCGGAAGCGACCGCCAGCGTGCTGACGAACGCCGACATGCGCTTCCGGAACGCCCGCGCCAGTGATGGGTCGGAGCTCGAGGTCACGCAGGGCACGATCGACAAGATCCTGGCCGAGCCGGACCGCGAGGTGCGGCGGACGGCCTGGGAGAGCTATCACGACGGATACCTGGCCCTCAAGAACACCCTCGCCAGCAACCTGCTGACCTCGGTCCGGCAGAACGTCTTCCAGATGCGGGCCCGCAGGCATCGCTCCACGCTGGAGGCCGCCCTCTTTGAGAGCAACGTGCCGGTCGAGGTTTTTCATAACGTCATACAGGTCTTCCGGAGCAACCTGCCGGTCTGGCACCGGTACTGGGAGGTCCGCCGGCGCGCGCTGGGCGTCGACGCGCTCTGCCCCTACGACGTCTGGGCGCCCCTGACCCGCGAGCGGCCCTCGGTGACCTACGAGCAGGCCGTGGACTGGATCAGCGCCGGCCTCGCGCCCCTGGGCCGGGAGTACGTCGAGGTCCTGCGTCGCGGTTGCCTCGAGGAGCGCTGGGTCGACGTCTACCCGAACCAGGGCAAGACGGCCGGTGCCTTCTCCTACGGGTCCCCGGGCACCTACCCCTTTATCGTGATGAGCTTTGACGGAACGATCTTTAGCCTGGGTACGCTGGCCCACGAACTCGGGCACTCGATGCACTCGTACCTGACCTGGCGGACCCAGCCGATGATCTACAGCGACTACTCGCTCTTTGTGGCCGAGGTCGCCTCGAACTTTCACCAGGCCATGGTGCGCGCCTATCTTCTGCGCGAGCAGAGTGACCGGGCGCTGCAGATCGCGGTCATTGAGGAGGCGATGTCGAACCTGCATCGCTATCTCTTCATCATGCCGACGCTCGCACGCTTTGAGCTGGAGGTGCACGAGCGGACAGAGCGGGGGGAGGGCCTCTCGGCCGACGACATGATCGGGCTGCTGGCGGACCTCTTCGCCGAGGGCTATGGCGACCAGATGCAGTTCGACCGCGAGCGGGTCGGCGTCGCCTGGGCGACCTTCTTGCACCTCTATACCGACTACTACGTCTTCCAGTACACAACCGGCATCTCGGCGGCGAGCGCCCTCGCGCGGCGCATCCTCTCGGGGGTGCCGGGCGCGGTCGAGGGCTATCTGCAGATGCTCAGCGCCGGCAGCTCGGTCTACCCGCTGGAGGCGCTGCGCCTCGCAGGTGTCGACATGACCACCCCCGAGCCGGTGCAGGACGCCTTTGTGCTGCTCTCGGAGATGGTCGACCGGCTCGCCGAGCTTTTGGGGGTATAAGGGCAGGGCCGGCGCAGCCCGGACGGCGACGGGCGCAGTGGGGGCTTGCGACCACGGGAGGTACAGGCCATGAGAGCGGCCTCGGGACTGTTGGTGGTACTCCTCGTCTTCTTGCTGGCGGCGTCGTGTGAGCCGGCGGCAGCGCCAGTGCTGGCGCCGACCGAAACCCCCGTCCCTACACCGGTCCTGGAGCCGAGCGCGACCGCCCCCGGCGAGGAGCAGCCGCTGGCCGCCCCCTACGCCAACGTAGCCGGCCGGTGGGGGCTGGGCTACATCCCGTCACCGCTTGGGCTGGGCGAGCGGGACGGGCGCTGGGTGCGCTTCACCGGTCCGCAGGGGGTTCTCGTCGCCATTGAGAGCGATGTCACGGGCGCCGGCGAGGCACTTGGCGAACGCGCCCGTGCGGCGGTCGCCGAGGTCTTTCCCGGTGCCGTCGCGACCGGCTCCATCACCCCTGCGCCCGATGCCTTCTGGGAGGTGGGAATCACCTTCACGGCCGCCGATGGCGTCCGGGGCGAGGCCCTCTATGCGCAGCCCGGCCGGCATGGCGGCGACTATCGAGTCTTCGGCTTTCTCTTTGCCTGCCCGGAGGAGGCCTGGGAGAGGCTGCGGCCGGAGCTCGAGACGATGCGCGCATCGTTCCGGCCGGTTGGGGCGCTCCCGCTCGTCGCTACCGGGACAGACGAGCAGCTCTGGCTCGTCTACACCTACGGCTTTCGCGGTTTTGGGGAGGGCCCCGGGCAGGAGCACTGGCTGGCGGTGTACACCGTGAACAGCGAGGGATACCGCAGGGTGAGCCATGCCGTGCTCGAGTCGCCGGACTATGTCGATCCATCCGGCGTCCGGCAGGTGTTCCTCGGCGGCGATCCGCCCACGCGCCTCTGGATAGAGGTCGCCAGCGGGGTCGGCGCCCATGGCGGATGCTATGACCTGTTCATGTACGACTGGCAGCATCTAACAGGGCGCGTGTCGCACTGCCACTCCAGCCCTGGCGCTGGGGAGGTATCGGACATTGATGGCGACGGCGTGCCCGAGGTCGTCCTCAACGAGTCGGACGAGTACGTCTTTTGCTACGCCTGCAACGTGCGCTACGTGGCCTGGAAGGTCCTGCGCTGTGACGAGCAGGGATGCGGCGAGGTGACGCTTTCGACCCTGCCCGATAGCGTCCCAGCCGAGGTGCGTGCTCTGAGCGATCAGGCGGTAGCCCTGGCGAAGGCGGGGCTGTGGAGGGATGCGCAGGCGGCCATCGAGCAGGCCCTCGCCTCGGGCGTGTACGAGCCGACTCTGGCCGCCAACGCGGCGCTGATCCGCTTGCATGCCGGGGCGCTCGAGCGGCAGGTTCGGGAGGGCGGCTACCCCCTGCTCGCCCACGTCTTCTACGGCGACTATGAGGCCGCCCTGGCGCTCATGCGCCCTCTCAAGCCCGTGGAGGTCTGGGGGCCCAACACGCCACTCGTGCGGGGGACGCTGGCCGAGGGCTATGAAGCGAACCTTGCCGAGTGGCTCACGCGGGCCACCAGCAGCGCCCTCGAGGCCAAACCGGATCTGGCCGGAGCCTACTTCCTGCGGGGCTGGGCGAGCTACCTGCGGGACCCATCCGGCCCCAACGCCCTCGCCGACGTCCGGCGGGCTGCGGAGCTGGCGCCGGGGGAGGGGCTGTTCGCGGAGAGCCTGGCGTATCTGGAGGGGAGGTAGGTCCTCCCGTTGTGCGGCTACCCTCTGCCCCAGCTATCTTCTGTCCGGAGGAGCCATGTCCGACCTTATCGTCTTCCCCCATTCCCTCTTGGAGCGTGACGGGCTCCGCCTGTGCACCGGGCGCCTGCGAGGTCGCGACCTGATCCTGGCCTCCGGCGATGCCACGGCGCTGGCGCAGGCCGGCCTCGAGGGCGGCGAGGCAATGGGGGAATGGGTCGCCTACCCGGCGACCTATGCCAGCATGCTCGCCTGGGAGCGGCGCCTTGCCCCTGCGCCGCGCCTCGTCGCCCTGAACCGCACGGGCCATGCGGCCGGGTTTGGAGCCGGCAACCGCATCGTGATCTCGGCGGCGGATGGGCCGTGCCTCGCCTACCAGGGCTCGCTGGGGGGTTGGGATGGTGTCTACCGCGCCCTGTGCCGCAGCCGCGTGCCTTTCTGGTTCATCCAGCAGTCCATCGTGCGCGAGCTGATCCCGCGCCGGGCCGATCCGACGGAGCATGCGGGCATGGGCCATACCGGCGGCTATGGGCCCGAGGAGCTCCTGAGGGCGGGCCTCTTTGCCTTCGCCAGCCTCGGGGGCTACGCCGGGCCACTCCCTATCGGTGCCGATGCCGACCATGCCATTGTCGCCGGCACCGATGAGGTGTCGCTCGCCCTCTCCCTCGCCCTCAACCGGCTGGCCATCGAGGAGGCGCGCGACTATACCAGGTTCACGGTCGATACGAGCCAGCTCTTCGGCTTTCCCGTGACCCTCACGCCCTCGGAGCGTCGGCGGCTTGTGGAGATCTTTCGCGGGCGCCGCTTCCGGGTGCCCAACCTCCTCCCGGGCCGCCCCGGCTTTGAGTTCGAGTTCGACGAGGACGAGGTCCTTCGCCTGGGGCGCCGGTATTGGCAGGCCGCGGCAGTGCACAGGGAGCTGTACGACTATGTGGCGCGTCTCCGCAGCGAGGAGCCCTTTGACTATGAGCTCTCCCTCGACGAGACGCCTGCGCCCACGCCCCCGCGGGAGCTCCTCTTCTACCTGGTGCTGCTGGAGGAGGTGATGGGCCTCCCGGCCGGTGCCGTCACCTCGGCCGGCCCCAATATCGGCTTCACCAAGCGGCACGACTATGAGGGCAGGCTGGAGGACCTCTGGACGCAGACGAACGCCTGCGCCTCCATCCTGGCAGAGCATGGGGCGGTGCTGTCCGTACATTCGGCTGATGGGGTGCGCGCGGCTACCGGCAAGGGTCCGGGTGTCGACGCCGTCCTCGCGGAGGCGACGGGCGGACGGGTGCAGCTCAAAGTCGCGGACGTCTATCAGGAGCTCTTGTGGCAGGTTCTGGCCCGCTCGCCCGAGCCGGCGGAGCGGGAGGTCTTTGCCGAGGCCTGGCGCCGTACGGTGGAAGCGGCGCGCCTTCTCGGAGCCATCTATGCGGCAAACCTCGCCGGCCGGTCGCCCGAAGAGATCGGGCGGCTGCTGTCGACGCCGGCGGGGCAGGAGCGCCTCGCCCGGCGGCATGGTGCCGATGCAGTCACAGTGGTGCAGGGGGCGGCCGGCTACGGCGCGGCGCTCTTTCGCCTGGCGGCCGAGCTTGTGACAGCGACCGATCTCTCGCGGCCCGACCCGGAGGCCGAGCTTTTCCGCCGCTTCATGTTCCTGCCGTACCGGAGCCTGCGCCCCCTCATCTTCGGAGCTATGACGCAGGCAGGCTGGGTGCGGCTGGCCGAGGCGATCGAGCAGGCGACGCGTATCCGGCTGCGGGCCATGGGCTGGGAGAAGGAGGAAGCCGATGGATGCTGAGATGCAGGGCCGGGTGGCCATTGTCACGGGAGGCGGCAGCGGGATCGGCCGGGCGACGAGCCTGGAGCTGGCCCGGCGCGGTGTGCACGTCGCCGTGGCCGATCTGAGCGCCGAAGCGGCAAGCCGCATCGCAGACGAGGTCGCCGCTCTCGGGGTCGAAGCGCTCGCTTGCTGTGTGGACGTGACAGCAGCCAGGCAGGTCGAGCGGACGGTCGAAAGCGTCCGCGAGCGATTTGGGCGGATCGACATCCTGGTCAACTCGGCCGGCATCTACCAGTCCGGCACCATCGACCGGGTCAGCGAGGCCGACTGGGACCGGGTACTCGCGGTCAACCTCAAAGGAACCTTTCTCTTCTGCAAGGCGGTCATACCCCGCATGCTCGAGCGCCGCTCCGGCGCCATCGTCAATGTCTCCTCCATCTCCGGGCGCACCAGATCGCAGCTCGCTGCCGTCAGCTATGTGGCCTCCAAGGCGGGGGTGATCGGGCTGACCATGTGTCTGGCCAACCAGCTTGCCGGGCAGGGTATCCGGGTGAACTGTGTGGCGCCCGGCAGCGTCAACACGCCCATGACGGACCTCTGGTCCCCTGAGGAGCGCGAGTTCATCCGGAGGAGTATCCCGATGGGTCGGCTCGGGAGCCCGGCAGAGATCGCCTCTGCCATCGTGTACCTGGCCTCTCCTGCCGCCTCCTTCATCACCGGGGAGACGCTCAACGTCAACGGCGGGGCGTTCATGGTGTAGGGCCGGCCTTCTGGGAGCGCTTCGCATCGGGCAGCCCGGGCCTCGTCTCGCTGCTGCGCCCTGCGCAGCAGGTTGGCCTGCGCGCCCATCGGCGGTCTGTCCCGGTCCCGAGGGGCACTTGTGCGGTCTGCATTGTACTGGGGCGGGCATCCCGGCACTGCCCTGGGTATTGTACAGCCTCGTCCCGTTCCCTTTCCCCCTTCAGGGGCGGACCCTATCTGTCAATGGTAGGAGCCGAACGAGTACGGCAGCGTTCGGGCCCAGCCCCCGAAGGGGGCTTTGCCCTTTTGAGCC
>JAIMBM010000180.1 GCA_023511475.1 Anaerolineae bacterium | reverse complement strand
CTTCCACCGAGATCTTTAACGTCTATTTCGTCGGGAGGGTGTGATGTGTATAAGAGAGAGATGCCGGCTTGGCCCGGGGAGGGGAGCCGCAGCCGGGTGCTGGCGGTGCGCGATGGGGGGGGGCAGCCGGCGCTGGGGGTGCAGCTTGCGGTCGACGCGGGCGTCGCCGTCGACTGAGCGCGGGCAGGGCGGCGCCGGCGCCCACCTCTCCGACTTGCGCCTGCGGTTTCGGCGGCTATACTCGTCACCAACAGGTCTCGAGGGGCCTCCCCCCTGTTGCATGACGATCAGGAGCACGGCTATGCGCCTCGGAGCCCACATGTCTATCGCCGGCGGCGTTGACAAGGCGGTCGAGCGGGGAGCCTCGATCGGCTGCGAGACGATCCAGATCTTTGTCAAGTCCCCGAACCGTTGGGCGCCCCGCAAGCTCCCGCCGGACGAGATCGAGCGCTTCCGCGAGTGGCAGGAGCAGACCGGCATCCGCCCGAT
Organism: Anaerolineae bacterium; assembly: GCA_023511475.1. Classification (GTDB taxonomy): domain Bacteria; phylum Chloroflexota; class Anaerolineae; order SpSt-313; family SpSt-313; genus SpSt-313. The sequence goes on along the minus strand of JAIMBM010000180.1, from coordinate 6,103 downwards.
CTTTGCCCACGATTCGTACCTGGTGAACGTGGGCTCGCCAGACGATGCGCTCTGGGAAAGGTCGCTGGCGAGCCTGCTCGAAGAGGTCGAGCACAGCGAGGAGCTGGGGCTGCCGTACCTGGTGATGCACCCCGGCGCCCACATGGACGCCGGTGTCGAGGCGGGCCTGGACCGGGTGGCGCGGGCCATCGACGTGGTGCACGAGCGGACGCCCGGCTACCGCGTGCGCATCCTGCTCGAGACGACGGCGGGCGCGGGCACGGTCCTCGGCCGGCGCTTTGAGGAGCTGCGCGGGATCATCGACCGGGTGAAGGAGCCGGGCCGGCTGGCCGTGTGCTTCGACACCTGCCACGTCTTTGCCTCGGGGTATGACCTGCGCACCCGCGAGGCCTACGAGCAGACGATGCGGGAGCTGGAGCGCATCATCGGCCGCAACCGGGTGCTTGCTTTCCACCTCAACGACTCGCGGGGCGGACTTGGCAGCCACATCGACCGCCATGAGAACATCGGCGAGGGGCAGCTGGGCCTCGATGGCTTCCGCTGGCTGCTCAACGACCCGCGCTGGGCCGACCGGCCGATGGTGATCGAGACGGAAAAGTCGGAGGACATGCACGAGGACGTCGAGAACCTCCGGCGACTCCGAAGCCTGATCGAGGCATGAGGGAGCGTGGACTCGATGGTCTCTCCGACCGGTCTTTTCGACCCCCGGGTGCTGGAGCAGGGACCCGACCGCTGGCTGCGGGCGCAGGCGCTGGAGGTGATGGCGGCGGCGCTCAAGGCGGCGGACCCTGCGGAGGCGGTGCGCCGACATGTGCGCCGCGAAGGCGACCTCTTCCACGTGGAAGGCGAGGTGTACGACCTCCGCCGCTATCGGCGCATCTTTGTTGTTGGCGCCGGCAAGGCGAGCGCGCCGATGGCCGAAGCCCTCGAGGAGATCCTCGGCGAGCGGCTGACCGGTGGGGTGCTGAACGTCAAAGACGGCTACATGCGGCCGCTCAGGCGCATCCGTGTGCACGAGGCGGGCCATCCCGTCCCCGATGAGCGGGGCCTGGCCGGGACGCGCGAGATGCTGGCCCTCCTGCAGGATGCCGGCGCGGACGACCTGGTGATTGCCGTGATCTCGGGTGGGGGCTCGGCACTGCTGGTCGCGCCCGCGCAGGGGGTGACCCTGGCCGACCTGCAGCGCTTGACCGACCTTCTCCTGCGGTCGGGGGCGACCATCGGCGAGATGAACGCCGTGCGCAAGCACCTCTCGCAGGTCAAGGGCGGGCAGCTCGCCCGGGCGGCTGCGCCGGCGGCCGTCGTGGCACTGATCCTCTCCGATGTAGTGGGGAGCCCCCTGGATGTCATCGCCTCGGGGCCGACCGCACCCGATGAGAGCACCTTTGCGGAGGCCTGGGCGGTGCTGGAGCGCTACGGTCTCGTGGATCAGGCGCCGCCTGCGGTCGTGGCGCATCTGCAGCGGGGCCTCCGCGGCGACGTGCCCGAGACGCCCAAGCCAGGCGATCCGGTGCTGGCACGGGTGACGAACGTCATCGTCGGCTCGAACCGCCTGGCGGCACTGGCCGCGCTGGCGCGCGCGGCGGAGCTTGGGATGCACACACTGCTGCTCTCCACCTTTGTCGAGGGGGAGGCGCGGGAGGTCGGGCGGGTGCTGGCAGGGGTGGCGCGCGAGGTGGCGCAGCATGACCAACCCCTGCCCCGGCCGGCCTGCATCGTCGCCGGCGGCGAGACGACCGTCACCGTTCGAGGCTCGGGGCTGGGCGGCCGCAATCAGGAGGTGGCGCTCGGGGCCGCCCTGGGCCTGGCGGGGCTCGAGCGGGTGCTCGTCGCGAGCCTGGCGACCGATGGCTCCGACGGCCCGACCGACGCGGCCGGGGCGATCGCCGACGGGACAACCCTGGCGCGCGCGGAGGCGGGCGGCCTCGATGCGCACGCCTCCCTCGCGGCCAACGACTCGTACCGGTTCTTCCAGGCCCTCGGCGACCTGCTCGTCACCGGGCCGACCAATACCAACGTCAATGACCTCATGGTGGTCATGGTAGCCTGAGCATCGCGGCTAGCGCAGCCGGTCCAGTCAGTGGACGATGCTGCGGTTTGCCAGGGAAAGGCGAAGGTCGGGCTACCGGGGGGGCCTTACAGGAGGTGCCGATGCGTCGCGCCAAGATCGTGTGTACCATCGGGCCGGCGACCGAGTCGCCGGAGCTCCTGCGGCGCCTGATCGACGCCGGCATGGATGTGGCGCGCCTGAATCTCTCCCATGGGACTCAGGAGTGGCACCGGACGGTGCTCGAGCGCATCCGGCGGGCCGCCTCAGATGCCGGGCGGGCGGTGGGCGTCCTCTGGGACCTGAGCGGCCCCAAGCTGCGCGTCGGCCGCGTGCAGGAGGGCGGCGTACTGCTGCGTGCGGGCGAGGAGGTCGTGCTCACAACACGGCCGATCGTGGGCCACGACGCCGAGATACCGGTGCAGTACGCCGCACTGCCGCAGCACCTCCTTCCTGGCGAGCGCATCCTTCTGGCGGATGGGCTGATGGAGCTCGAGGTGATCGAGGCATCGGGGACGGACATCCGCTGCCGCGTGATCGTCGGCGGGGTGCTCGAGTCCAACAAGGGGCTCAACCTGCCCAAAGCCTCCCTCGCCATCCCGGCCATCACCCCGAAGGACCGCGATGACCTCCACTTCGGCCTCGGCCTTGGGGTGGACTGGGTGGCGCTCTCCTTTGTGCGCACGGCTGCCGAGGTGAGGCAACTCAAGGAGCTGATCGCCGAGTTCGCACCCGGGGCGCCCGTGCCGGTGATCAGCAAGATTGAAAAGCCCGAGGCGGTCGAGAACATTGACGACCTCGTGGCCGAGTCCGACGGGGTCATGGTCGCCCGCGGGGACCTGGGGATCGAGACCTCGCCCGAGGAGGTCCCGATCATGCAAAAGATGATCATCGCCAAATGCAACGCCGCGGGCAAGCCGGTGATCACAGCGACCCAGATGCTGGAGTCGATGATCCATAACCCGCGGCCGACCCGCGCCGAGGCTTCCGATGTGGCGAACGCCGTTCTGGATGGAACCGACGCCGTGATGCTCTCCGGCGAGACGGCGGCCGGCGAGTATCCCCTCGAGGCGGTGCGTACGATGGCCCGCATCGTCGAGTATGCTGAGGAGCGGTTCCCCGGCGCGGGCCGTGTGGAGCGTGTCGCGATCCCCGGGGAGACCGGCATCGCTGAGGCGGTCGCTCGGGCGAGCGTGGAGACGGCTTCGGACCTGCGTGCGGCTGCCATTATCACGCCGACCGTCTCGGGCTACACGGCGGGCATGGTGGCCCGTAACCGCCCGAGCGCACCGATCATCGCGGTCACACCGGACCCATTGACGCAGCGACGGCTCACGCTCGTGTGGGGGGTCGTGCCGCTCCTTGCGAGGCGGACGGCCAGCACGGACCAGATGACCTCGGATGCGGTGCAGACAGCGCTCGACCTCAGCTACATCACGCCGGGCCAGACGGTGGTGGTGACCGGAGGCACGGCCGGCAGCCCGCCGGGGACGACCAATATGATCACCGTCCGCGTGGTCGGGCAGCCGGTGGAGAGAAGCTGAGATAGTGAGGGCTTGATGCGCATGGCAGGCGAAGGTCCGTCGCAGGAAGAGGGCGCGTCCGGTAGACGGGGACGTCGGAGCCAGGGCACCGTGCTCACGGTTTACAGCTACACTGGAACGTGCTAGAATGCCTCCGGTCTTCTGCACCTGCAATGCCCCGGGGGCAGTTGATCCTATTCTATCTCCATCGCAGCGGGAGGACAGCCATGCAACAGACCCAGACCTGCAAGAAGACCGTCCGCGACGTGGACGTGCACGCCAAGCGGGTGCTCGTCCGCGTCGACTTTAACGTCCCTCTGGATGAGGCCCGTCGCGTCACCGATGATACCCGGATCCGTGCGGCGCTGCCGACGATCCAGTATCTCCGCGAGCATGGGGCGCGAGTCATCCTCGCCTCGCACCTGGGCCGGCCCAAGGGCAAAGTCGTCGACAGCATGCGCCTTGACCCGGCTGCGGAAAGGCTCTCGGCACTCCTCGGCCACCCAGTGCGCAAGCTGAATGCGACCATCGGCTCCGAGGTGCGCGAGGCAGTGATGGCGATGCGCCCGGGCGATGTTGTGATGCTGGAGAACCTGCGCTTCCACCCCGAGGAGGAGGCGAACGATCCCACCTTCGCACGGCAGCTCGCCAGCCTCGCCGACGCGTATGTGAACGATGCCTTTGGCACTGCCCACCGCGCCCATGCCTCCACTGAGGGCGTGGCGCACTATCTGCCAGCCGTTGCCGGCTTGCTGATGGAGCGCGAGATCCGGTTCCTGAGCCAGGCCGTGCAGAACCCGGAGCGCCCGTTCGTAGCCATCCTTGGCGGCGCGAAGGTCTCGGACAAGATCGGGGTCATCCAGAACCTGCTGCCCAAGGTCGACCGGCTCCTCGTGGGCGGTGGCATGGCCAACACCTTCCTTCTGGCCATGGGCCACGAGGTGGGCGAGTCGCTGGTCGAGCCCGACAAGGTCGACCTGGCGAAGGACCTCCTCGCACGCGGCGAGGGCAAGCTGGTCCTGCCGGTTGATGTGGTCATCGCCGATGCCTTCTCTGCTGAGGCCGAGCGACAGGTCGTGCCGGTGGATCAGGTGCCCGCCAAGTGGCGCATCATGGATATTGGGCCGGAGACGGTCAAGCGCTTCGCCGATGCCCTGCAGGGGGCACGGACGGTAGTGTGGAACGGGCCGATGGGCGTCTTCGAGTTCGAGCCGTTCGCGGCCGGCACGATCGCCATCGCCCATGTGGTCGCCGACCTTCCCGGAGCGACGACGATCGTGGGCGGCGGGGACTCTGTCGCCGCCGTAGAGGCTGCCGGGGTGGCGGACCGGATCACCCACATCTCGACGGGAGGTGGCGCTTCCCTCGAGTTTCTCGAGGGCAGGGTGTTGCCCGGGGTGGCCATTCTGCAGGACTGTGACTAGAGCGCCCGCTGGTGGAGGCGCACCTCGCGATCTCGAGGAATCGGGTGCGGCGAGGTGCACGTACGAACGAGCTCCAGTCGAGCTGCAGGTAGCGGAGTGAGTGGGCATGGCCATGCGCACGATAGGCGTCCTCTCCAGCGGAACCGATGGTCCCGGCATCAACCCCGCCCTCCGGGCGGCGGTGCGTATGGCGCTCAGCATGGGCGCCCGGGTCGTTGGCGTGCGGCGCGGCTACGCCGGGCTCCTGAACGGCGAGTTCGTCGAGCTCACGGCTCGCTCGGTCAGCGGCATCATCGGCAAGGGCGGCACCTTCCTGGGGTCTTCGCGCTCGCTGGACTTTAAGAGCCGCCGCGGCCAGCTCGAGGCGCTTCGCCGGCTGAACGAGGCCGAGATCGACGGTCTGGTCGTGGTCGGGGGCGATGGCACCATGCGCGGCGCGCAGCAGCTCCATGAGCTCGGCTATCCGGTGATAGGGGTGCCGGCGACCGTCGAGAACGATCTGCCCGGCACCGACATCGCTATCGGCGTCGACACGGCCCTGAACACCGCCCTGGAGGCCATCGACCGCATCAGGGACACGGCGAGCGCCCATCAGCGGGCCTTTCTCGTAGAGGTGATGGGGCGCGAGTCGGGATACATGGCCCTCATGGCTGGGCTGGCCGGCGGGGCGGAGATGGTGTGCATCCCGGAGGTCCCCTTCGAGCTGGACGAAGTGGCGCGGACGGTGACCGAGGCCTACGTGAAAGGCAAGCCGCACTGTATCATTGTGGTGGCCGAAGGGGCCAGGTATGGCGTCCATGCGATTGCCAGCTACCTGAGGGAGCGACACGAGGAGGCGGGCTTTAGCGTACGGGAGACCATCCTGGGGTACATCCAGCGCGGCGGAGCCCCCCTGGCCTCCGACCGGATGCTGGGCACCCGCCTCGGCGCGGCAGGCGCTCGCCTTCTGCTGGAAGGACACCGGGGCGAGATGGTCGGGTTGGTGGGAAACGAGGTCGTCGCTACGCCTCTGGTGGAGGTCATTGCCAGGCGCAAGCCCATCGACGTGAACGTGTACCGGCTCGCCGAGGTGCTGGCAAGCTAGGTCACGACGGGAGTGGGCCGCGCGG
>JAIMBM010000018.1 GCA_023511475.1 Anaerolineae bacterium | reverse complement strand
CCTGTCCGCTCTACTGCTCGGCAAGCGCAGCGCCGGCGACGAGCAGCTCGCGCACGAGGGCCTGATCCCGCGCCTCTGCATAGACGCGCAGCAGGGGCTCGGTGCCCGAGGGCCGGATGAGGAGCCAGCCGTCGCTGCCAAAGCGGTACTTGATGCCGTCCGCGTTGTCCACGCGGCTGACCGGCAGCCCTGCGATGCGTTCGGGGACGCGTGAGAGAAGCCGGCGCATCAGCTCCGACTTGTCGTACGGGGCCATCTGACGGTCGTCGCGGCCATAGTGGACCGGCCCGAGCCGCACCATCAGCTCCTCGATGAGCTCATGGAGCCGGCGGCCCCGCGCGGCGACGATCTCCAGCAGGAGCAGCCCCATCAAAAGCCCATCCCCTTCGGGGATGTGCCCGCGGATGGTGATGCCTCCCGACTCCTCGCCCCCGATCAGCACATCCTCCTGCGCCATCAGGTCGCAGATGTGGTTGAACCCAACCGGCACCTCGTGCAGGGGAAGGCCATAGTGCTCGCAGAGGCGGTCGATGTGCTGTGTCGTGGAGACCGTCTTGACGACACTGCCTCGCAGGCCCCGCTCCTCCACCAGATACTGCAGGGCGAGGGTGAAGATGCGATGGGGGTCGACAAAGGTGCCCCGGGCGTCTACCGCGCCGATGCGGTCGGCATCGCCGTCGGTGGCGAGGCCCAGGTCGTACTGCCCGGCCAGGACGGCGTCGATCAGCGCGCCGAGGTTGCGCTGGATCGGCTCAGGGTGGATGCCGCCGAATCCCGGATTCAGTTCGCCGCGGATCTCGCGGGCCTCGCAGCCGATCTCCCTCAGGATGGTCGCCAGGTAGCCCCGCCCGGCGCCGTACATCGGGTCGATGACGACCCGCGGCCGGGCCCGGGCAATGCTGTCAAAGTCGACCAGGGTCCGGAGGTGAGCCAGGTATCCGGGCAGGGGATCGAAGCGGGTGATCGCCCCGTGGCCGTCGGCGGGGGAGAGGTCGCCGTCCTCCATTCTCCAGGGCAGAAGGCGCGGCGCCCTCCCTTCGCTGCCATTGTGCTCCAGAAAGGCCTCAACCTGTCGCGTGACTGCTGGCAGCGCCGGGCCGCCGTCGGGGCCTTTGAGCTTGAAGCCGTTGTAGCGCGGCGGGTTGTGGCTGGCGGTGATCATCACGCCGGCATCTGCGCCGCGAGCGCGGACGGCATGGGAAAGGGCAGGGGTGGGGCAGTCGCCCCGCGAGAGCGCCACGTCGATGCCGTTGGCGGCAAGGACGTTGGCAACCTCGGCTGCATACCGGTCGGAGAGAAAACGGGTGTCGTACCCGATAACGACGGATGGGGGCCGACCGCTGACCTTCTGGCTCAGCATGTCGGCTACGGCCTGGGCAACCTGGCGCAGATTGGCGAAGGTGAACTCGTCGCTGATAACGGCGCGCCAGCCATCGGTACCGAACTTGATCGACATCGAACCTCCGTTGAGTCAGGGTGACCGTACCCGGGGCTTGGGCCGAGTGTAGCCCAAAGGTCAGGGCCCGTCAACCGCGGTCCGCCGCGCGGGAGGGGCGGGCGCCCTCTTCAGAGTCTGGCCCTATCAGGTCCCGCTGCAGGACGCCTCAGGCCTCGTCTGGCGCGCCGGGCGCCGTTGGCGCCCCCACCGTGCCCCATCCTCGACGTTACGGCGAGGTTGGGCTGTGCTTCTTTCCCTCCGCGGGCGTGCCGTTGCTGGTGTGGCTCAGGTAAAAGTGGCCGGGCTGCAGCAGAGGGCTCACGTCGGCCTGCAGGCCCATGGCGAGGACTGCGTCGAGGTCGTCGGCGTGGCAGAGCACAAAGGTCGCTTCGCGGCCGAACTTGGCCCTGTATCGGGGAAGCCACTCCTTCAGGAAGGCCTCTACCGGTTGGCGCTGCGCGTTATAGATCCACCAGAAGCTGGGACCCTCGCCATTCTGTGTGGGCGTCGGCCCCCCGTCGGACGGCGCGGCGGCCGACGCCGGGGATGGCGTCGCCTCCGGGGCTTGCGTTGGCGCTTCGGGCGAGGTACCCTCAGGCTGCCTGGCTGCTGAACGTCTGGGCAACAGAGTCTCCTCGGTGTCTGGTTTGTCTGGTCTGGTGCGCGTCTGGGAAGGTGGCGGGAGGTCAAGCGCCGGCAGTCGGCGCCGCACAGTCACCGGCCCTTCCTCCGGCCTGGGCGCCGACCTGCGGCGCCGGGCCGATTCGCGCAGGAGGGCGGTCTCGATTGTCATATCGACATCGATCTCATCCGCGCTGCGCTGCCCCGCAGGCGGCGAAGCGGGCGACGCCGCGGGCTCAATCCGGCGCCCACGGCGCTCAAAGGCCGGCCGACGGGGCACATCGGCAAAGCGCCCGGGCTCCGGGCGGTGCTCAGGCGGAGGGAGGTCCAGATCGACGTCGAGCACATCCAGCGGGGCCAGCTCGGTCGAGGTCGCTCCGCCGGCCGCAATCCAGGCGGCCACCTCTTCCTCTGTGGCGCGCCCGACGATACGGCCGTCGACCACCTTCAGCCATCTGCCCGGGCGGTCCTCCACCAGCTTTGTGGCCATGTGCACCTCACATCTCGGTGGAAAAGGGGCCTGGGCGATACCACGGCAAGTGAGCCACTACCGGGGGTGTACGAATGGCCTGCAGCCGCGACGCGCCCGCCAATGGCCGGGCGACCGCCCCATTATAGCACAGCGGGAAAGAAGGCCAAAAAGCGGGGTGAGACGGTCAGGCCTGCCTCGCCCGTTGGTTCGTTGACAGACCCCTCCCCCTGTGCTATACTTGGGCAAGATGAAGACGCAAACACAGGGCTGCGCAACCGCTGACAACAGAGTCGTTGTGCGCGGCCCCTTTTGATTCCCCTGGCAAACCCTGGGCAGCCCAGGCAGGACGCCTGGCTTGGGAGATGAAACCATGAATGTGCTGAGCAACCTGGCGATCGAGGCCCTCACTTTCGACGACGTGCTCCTGGTTCCGGCCAAGTCCGCCGTGCTCCCCTCCGAGGTCAGCGTCAGCACCTTTCTCACTCCCACCATACCGTTGCCGATCCCGCTCGTCTCTGCAGCCATGGATACCGTCACCGAGGCCCGGCTGGCTATCGCCCTCGCCCGCGAGGGAGGTGTCGGCATCATCCACCGCAATATGACGGCGGAGGCTCAGGCAGCCGAGGTCGACAAGGTCAAGCGCTCGGAATCCGGCATGATTGTGGACCCCATCACCCTGCCGCCGACGGCCACCCTTGCCGAAGCGGAAGCGCTGATGGCGCGTTACCACATCTCCGGCATTCCGATTACTACCGAGGAGGGCAAGCTTATCGGCATCCTGACCAACCGGGATATCCGCTTTGTCGAGGACTTTACCCGGCCGGTCACCGAGTACATGACCAGCAAGGGCCTGATCACCGCCCCCCTCGGCACCACTCTTGAGGAGGCCAAGGCGATCCTCCAGGAGCACCGCATCGAAAAGCTGCCCCTGGTCGATCAAGAGGGCCGGCTCAAAGGCCTCATCACGGTCAAGGACATCCAGAAGAAGCGCGACCATCCCAACGCTGCCCTCGACAGCCACGGGCGCCTGCGCGTGGGGGCGGCCGTGGGTGTGGGCAACGATCTCGAGCAGCGGCTCGCCCTGCTCGTGGCCGCCGGGGTGGACGTGGTGGTCGTGGACACCTCCCACGGGCATTCCGAGGGCGTGATCAAGGCGGTCAGGCGCATCAAGGCCTTCCATCCCACGCTGCCGGTCGTGGCGGGCAACGTGGTCACCGCCGAGGGCACCCGTGACCTCATCGAGGCCGGCGCCGACGCGGTCAAGGTCGGCGTAGGTGCCGGCTCTATCTGTACGACGCGCGTCGTTGCTGGCGTCGGCATGCCGCAGCTATCCGCGGTCGCCGACTGCGCCGAGGCTGCCCGGCCCTATGGCGTCCCGATCATTGCGGATGGCGGCATCAAGTACTCGGGCGATATCGTCAAGGCCCTTGCCGCCGGCGCGCATACCGTGATGCTCGGCAGCCTCCTCGCCGGCCTCGAGGAGAGCCCGGGCGAGATCGTCCTCTACGAGGGCCGCAGCTTCAAAGAGTACCGTGGCATGGGCTCGCAAGCCGCCATGGCCGGCCCCGCCCGCGACCGGTACGCTGTCGACCCCCGCGAGGGGCCGGGCAAGATCGTACCCGAGGGCATCGAGGGGCGCGTCCCCTACAAGGGCCGACTACACGATTTCGTTTTTCAGCTCATCGGGGGCTTGCGTCACGGCATGGGCTACGTCGGCGCCCGCGACCTCACCGAGCTGCGGGAGAAGGCCCGCTTTGTGCGCATCACCAACTCGGGCCTCGCGGAGAGCCACCCCCACAGCGTCTTTATCACTAAGGAGGCGCCTAACTATCGGGCGCCTGCGGAGTGAGACGGGGGACGTGAGACGTGAAGCGTGAAACGTGAAGCGTGAGGGGTTGTGATTTGAGGGGGAGATGCGGTACCGAGTGATTGTGGGCTCCGCTCCCGGACAGACGGACCCGCGGGGCGCGGGGCTCTGCGCCGAGATCGCGACCCTCGGCATCGAGGGGGCGAGCGAGGTACAGACATTCGATCTCTACTTCCTCGAAGGCAATGTCGATGACGATGCCGTCGAGTATCTCGCCCGCGAGCTCCTGGCGGATCCGGTCGTACAGCGCTACCGATGGGAGCGGCTGAACGGAGCGCCACGAGAGGAGCCGCTGGAGGCGGGAACCTGGGCGGTCGAGGTGTGCCTTCTTCCCGGCGTGACCGACGCCGTCGCCGAGAGCCTCCTCGCCGGTGCCAGGCTGCTCGGTGTCGAGGGCCTCACCTGGGCGGCGACCGGCCAGCGCTATCTCCTGCGGGGCCGGCTCGGCGAGCGCGAGGTGCACCGCATCGCCCGCTCGCTCCTCTGCAACGAGATCATCCAGCAGTACCGCCTCGGCCCAATCATGCCGGCCCGCACGGCAGTGCGGCGCGATGGCCCCTGGGTCGAGCGCGTTCCCCTGCGCGGCGCCAGCCCCGAGGAGCTGGCCCGCCTGAGCCGCGAGCGAGTTCTCTCCCTCGACGGCGCCGAGATGGCGGCCATACAGCGCTACTTTGCCACTGCCGGCCGCGACCCAACCGACGTCGAGCTCGAGACCCTGGCGCAGACCTGGTCGGAGCATTGCGTGCACAAGACCTTCAAGGCGCTCGTCGACTATGAAGAGTACGAGGGCGACCGCCTTGTTCGGCAGGAGCGCATAGACGGCCTCCTCCGCTCCTTCATCCGCGCCGCAACGGAGCGGATCGCCGCACCCTGGGTCCGCTCGGCCTTTGTCGATAACGCCGGCATCATCGACCTGGACGACAACCTGGAGGTCTCCTTCAAGGTCGAAACGCACAACCATCCCTCTGCTCTTGAGCCCTTTGGCGGGGCCAACACCGGCGTCGGCGGCGTCGTGCGGGATATTATCGGCGTTTCGGCCCGGCCCATCGCCAACACCGACGTGCTGTGCTTCGGCCCGACGGACCTGCCCTTTGCCGCTCTGCCCCCCGGGGTGCTGCATCCGCGGCGGGTGTACTCCGGGGTCGTGGCCGGCATCGAGGACTATGGGAACAAGATGGGCATCCCCACGGTCAACGGGGCGATCCTGTTCCACCCGGGCTATACGGCGAACCCGCTGGTCTACTGTGGATGCCTCGGCATCGCCCCGAAGGGCCGGCACCGCAGACAGGCCCGCCCCGGCGACCGCGTCGTCGTCATCGGCGGGCGCACCGGGCGGGATGGGCTCCATGGCGCAACCTTTTCCTCCGCCGAGCTGACCCACGAGACCGGCACCGTCGCCGGCGGCGCCGTGCAGATCGGCAATCCGATCACCGAAAAGCTGGTGCTCGAGGCGGTCCTCGAGGCCCGAGACTGTGACCTCTATACCGCCATCACCGACTGCGGCGCCGGAGGCCTCTCCTCCGCGGTTGGCGAGATGGGCCGCGAGATCGGGGCAACCGTGCAGCTCGAGCAGGTGCCCCTCAAGTACCAGGGGCTGCGGCCCTGGGAGATATGGCTCTCGGAAGCGCAGGAGCGCATGGTTCTGGCCGTCCCGCCGGAGCACGTGGAGGAGCTGCTCGAGGTCTGCCGGCGTTGGGACGTCGAGGCCACGGTCATCGGCACCTTTCGCAGCGACCGGCGCCTGGTGGTGCGCTATGGCAGCGAGGTCGTTGCGGACCTGGATATGGAGTTCCTCCACGAGGGCCTGCCCCGGCGCGAGCTCCGGGCGGTGTGGCGCCGTGAGGTCCCGGCCGACCCTGGCCGGCTTCCCGCGGCAGACCCCGGCGAGCTCTTGCTGCGGCTGCTGGCCGACCCCGACATTGCCAGCAAGGAGCCGGTCGTCCGCCGCTACGACCACGAGGTGCAGGGGGCGACGGTCGTCAAACCGCTGGTCGGCCAGCGCAACGACGGCCCGGGCGATGCGACGGTGCTTCTCCCGCTCGCGGCCCTCTGGCCCGAAGGTGCAGCCCGCGCACCGAGCGGCGGCGGGCAGCCCGCTCTGGCCCTCGGCTGCGGCCTGGCCCCGCGCTTTGGCATGCGGGACCCGTATGCGATGGCCTGGGCTGCCATCGACGAGGCGATCCGCAACGTGGTGGCGGTCGGCGCGGACCCGGCCCGCATCGCCCTGCTGGACAACTTTTGTTGGGGCAATCCCCAACGGCCGGAGCAGATGGGCGCCCTGGTGCAGGCCGCCCGTGCCTGCTACGACGCCGCCCTGGCCTACGGCACGCCCTTCATCTCGGGCAAGGACTCGCTGAACAACGAGTACGGGGACGGTGCCGGAGGGCGCATCGCCATCCCGCCGACGCTGCTCATCTCGTCGCTGGGCCTCTTGCCGGACGTGCGCCTGGCCGTGACCATGGATGTGAAGGAGTGCGGCGACGCCCTCTATATCGTCGGCCTGACGCGCCGCGAGTTGGGCGAATCCTACCTCCACCGCTATCTGAAGGCCGAGGGGGGACGGGTGCCCCAGCCGTCGCCCGAGGGCCCGGCCCTGGCCCGTGCCCTCCATACTACCATGCGTCGAGGCCTGGTGCGGGCTTGCCATGACCTGAGCGAAGGCGGCCTGGCCGTAGCCGCCGCCGAGATGGCCCTGGCCGGGGAGGCGGGTCTGCACCTCGACCTCCGACAGGTGCCCCGCGAGGACGACGCGGATGAGGACCTCGTGGTCCTCTTTGCCGAGTCCAACGCCCGCTACCTGGTTGAGGTCCGCCCGGAGGACGAGCCGGCCTTTGTGGAGGCCATGGCCGGGCTCCCCTGTGCGCGGATCGGGCAGGTGGAGTGCATCCCGCACCTGGTCGTGACCGGCCTCGGCGGCCGCGAGGTGCTCAACCTGCCGGTGCGCTCCCTGCGGCGGGCCTGGAAGGGGGAGGCGAAGGCATGACGCGCGTCCTCATCCTTCACGCCCCCGGGACGAACCGCGACCGTGAGGCCGCCCTGGCCTGCGCCCTGGCCGGCGGCAGGCCGGAGATTGTGCACCTGAATCAACTTCTCGCCGGCGAGCGGAACCTGCTGGACTATGGGTTTCTGGTGCTGCCGGGTGGCTTTTCCTACGGCGACGACCTCGGAGCAGGCACGCTGTGGGCCCTGGCCCTGCGCGAGCGCCTGGGGGAGGCGCTGCGCCGCTTTGTGGAGGATGGGCGGCCGGTGCTGGGCATCTGCAATGGGTTCCAGGCTCTGGTCAAGGCCGGGCTGTTGCCCGGCCTCGATGGCCACAGAGAGGCGGGCGAGGCGGCGGAGAGGCAGGCCACGCTCACGCGCAACCGCTCGGCCCGCTTCGAGTGCCGCTGGGTCTACCTCCGGCCAGAGCCTGGCTCGGTGTGCTCGTTCACCCGGGGGCTGCCGGGGCTGCTCTATGTGCCCGTTGCCCATGGCGAGGGCAACTTTGTGCCGAGGGAGCTGCCTCTCATCGAGGAACTGCGCACCCGCGGGCAGATTGCCCTGACCTATGTGGACGCCGAGGGCCGGCCGGCCGGCTATCCGGATAACCCCAACGGGTCCGCCGGGAATATCGCCGGCATCTGCAACCCGGCAGGGAACGTGCTGGGGCTGATGCCGCATCCGGAGGATCACGTCCTGCCCCATCAGCACCCGCGCTGGACGCGCGGTGAATCGGGAGGATTGGGGCTCCCGATCTTTGTGAGCGGGGTACAGGCGGGGTGCTAGAGTGCGGGCAGGTGTAGCGTAGCATGAGCACGGAGAAGACGTTCGGACACGACACCTATCTCTCGCCCTTTACCTGGCGCTACGGAAGCGACGAGATGCGGGCGCTCTGGTCGGAGGCCGGCAAGCGGCGGCTGTGGCGGCGCATCTGGGTGGCGCTGGCTGAGGCTCAGGCAGAGGCCGGGCTGGTCACCGCCGCTCAGATCGCGGACCTGCGCGCCCACATGGATGACATCGACCTGGAGCGCGCCCATCAGATCGAGGCCGAGATCGGCCATGACCTGGTCGCCGAGCTGCGCGCCTACGCCGAACAGTGCCCCATCGGCGGGGGCATCATCCACCTCGGTGCGACCAGCATGGATGTCGAGGATAACGCCGATGCTCTGCGCCTGCGGCGGGCCCTCGAGATCATCGAGGAGGGCGTGCGGGCGCTCCTCCTGGCCCTCGCCGACCGCATCGAGGCAACCTGCGAGCTGCCGGCCATGGCCTACACGCACCTGCAGCCGGCTGAGCCCACCACGGTCGGCTACCGGCTGTGCCAGTACGCGCAGGACCTGCTCCTTGACCTCGAAGGCCTCGAGCGGGCGAAGGTGCTCGTCAAGGGCAAGGGGTTCAAGGGAGCGGTCGGCACCTCGGCCTCCTACCGGCAGCTTCTCGCGGGCACGGGGCTGAGCCCGGCCGAGATGGAGGGGAGGGCCATGGCTGCCCTGGGGCTCGAGGCCTGGCCGGTAGCCACGCAGACCTATCCGCGCAAGGTCGACTGGATGGTGCTGACAGCGCTGGCAGGGCTGGCCCAGTCGCTGCACCGGCTGGCGCTCGATGTGCGCATCCTGCAGGCAGCGCCCTACGGCGAGTGGAGCGAGCCCTTTGGGCGCGCACAGGTCGGCTCGTCGGCCATGCCCTTCAAGCGCAACCCGGTGACGGCCGAAAAGATCGACTCCCTCGCCCGCTTTGTGGGGGCACTCGTGCCGGTTGCCTGGGAGAACGGCGCCCTGCAGGCGCTGGAGCGCACCCTGGATGACTCCGCCAACCGCCGGGCGATCCTCCCCGAGGCCTTTCTGGCGACCGACGAGATCGTGCGCGCGGCGACACGGATCGTGCGTGGCCTGAGGGTGTTCGAGCCGGCAATCAGCCGGAACCTTTCGGCCTATGGGCCGTTTGCGGCGGTCGAGACGGTGCTCATGGAGCTGGTCAAGGCCGGCGGTGACCGACAGTACTGGCACGAGCGGCTGCGCGAGCACAGCCAGCGGGCCTGGGCGGCTATCCAGGCCGGCCGACCCGACCCCCTGGTCGAGGAGCTTGTGCGCGATGAGGAACTGACCCGACTGGTGCCGGCCACCCGGATCCAGGAGCTCCTGGACGTGCGCCACTACCTGGGAGACGCAGCGGAGCGTTGCCGGCAGCTTGTGAGAGGGCTGCGCGAGCGCGTGGAGGCGCGAGGAGGGAGCGATGGACGCCAAGGAGGAGATGCTTGAGGAGGGGGAGCGGACCTTCCGCACGAGAAGAGTTGCCGTTCACGTCTCACGCATCACGTCTCACGCATCACCCATCACGTCTCACGCATCACGTTTCACGTTTCACGCATCACGTTTCACACCAAGAAGGAGGTAACTGCGTTGCTTACCGACTCCGACCTGCGCCGCGCCGCATCAGTGGCGCTGGCCGAAGTGGTTCTGTCCGGCCTTGGCGAGCGCCGGCAGGGCAAAGTGCGGGATATCTACAGTCTCGGCGACGGTCGGCGCCTGTTGGTGACGACGGACCGTCTGTCCGCGTTCGACCGGGTGCTGGGGCTCGTGCCCTACAAGGGGCAGGTGCTCAATCAGCTCTCGGCCTTCTGGTTTGAGCGCACGCGGGACATTATCCCGAACCACCTGCTCGCCGTGCCGGACCCGAACGCGGCGCTCGTGCGCGAGTGCCGGGCCCTGCCGGTGGAGATTATCGTGCGGGGCTACATCACCGGTGTCACGACGACCTCTCTGTGGTATCATTACAGCCGGGGCGTGCGTCGGCTGTACGGGCTGGACCTGCCGGAGGGGCTGCGCAAGAACGAGCGCCTGCCGCAACCGATCATCACGCCGACGACCCGTGCCACCGGCCCGGGCGGCCATGACGAGCGGATCACGGCCGACGAGATCATCGAGCGGGGCCTGGTTGAGGAGGGCCTGTACCGGCGCGTCGAGCAGGCGGCGCTGGAGCTGTTTGCACGGGGCAGCGAGGTCGCGGCACGGGCCGGGCTCATTCTGGTCGATACCAAGTACGAGTTCGGGCTGTGGCAGGGGGAGCTTTACCTGATCGACGAGGTGCACACGCCCGACTCCAGCCGCTTCTGGCGGGCCGATACCTACCAGGCGCGCTTTGCTGCTGGCGAGGAGCCGGACAACTATGACAAAGAGCTGGTGCGCCTGTGGTACGCCGAGCGCGGCTACACCGGCGATGGCGAGCCGCCGCCCTGGTCCACGGACCTGGCCGTGCAGGCCGCGCGCCGCTATATCGATGTCTACGAGCGTCTGACCGGGCTCGAGTTCGTGCCCGGAGCGTATCCGGTCCAGCCGCGCCTCGAGGCAAACCTGCGCGCGGCGGGGCTGTACCCTGTTTCATAGAGAGCGAGCCGTAGAGGAGATGAGTGTGCTGGTCCCCATCATCATGGGCTCCAAAGCCGATCTTTCCTTCGCGGAGCGCATTGCTGCCGCGCTGCAGCGCTTTGGCGTGCCCTGCGAGCTGCGCGTTGCCTCGGCCCACAAGAGCGTGGAGCACCTGCTGCGCCTGCTGGCCGAGTATGAGGCGCGTGGCGTCACGGCCTATATCACAGTGGCGGGGCGCTCCAACGCCCTCAGCGGCCTCGTCGACGCCCAGGTGACTGCACCGGTCATCGCCTGCCCGCCCTACAGTGCGGACTATGCCGGGGCCGACCTCTACTCGTCGCTGCGCATGCCCAAGGGGGTTGCGCCGATGGTCGTCCTCGACCCGGAGAGCGCGGCGCTGGCGGCCGCCAAGATCGCCGGCCTGGCCGATGGCGAGATCCGCGCCCGCATCGCGGCCTACCGCGCCGAGCTGGTCCGCGAGATCGAGGCCGATGATGCCTCTCTCGGAGGCAGCCATGCCTGAGCGGGGATTCTCCGACAGGCCGCACGAGGCGTGTGGCGTCTTTGGCATCTATGCCCCCGGCGAGGATGTTGCCCGAATCACCTTCTTCGCGCTCTATGCTTTGCAGCATCGGGGCCAGGAGAGTGCGGGGATTGCCGTCTCGGACGGGCGACGGGTGTCGATGCACAAGGCCATGGGCCTCGTGTCGCAGGTCTTTACCGAGGAGAATCTCAAGCCGCTGCAGGGCTATATCGCCATCGGCCACAACCGCTACTCGACCAAGGGCTCTTCGCGGCTGCCGAACGCCCAGCCGTACATGCTGGAGTCGGCGCTTGGCCCGCTGGCGGTAGCGCATAACGGCAACCTGATCAACGCCCGGCAGCTGCGCCAGCGGCTCCTCGAGCGCGGCGTGGGGCTGAGCTCGACCTCGGACAGCGAGCTGCTCACGCAAATGCTGGCGGGCTCCCCGGGCAGCACATGGGAGGAGCGCATCGCCCACACTATGCAGCAGGCCATCGGGGCCTACTCGCTCACCATCCTGACCTCCCGCACCCTCTATGCCGTGCGCGACCCCTGGGGCTTTCGTCCGCTCTGCCTGGGCCGGCTCAACGGCGGCTGGGTCGTCGCCTCCGAGTCGTGCGCCCTCACGACCATCGGCGCGCACTATGAGCGCGATGTCGAGCCTGGGGAGATCGTAGCCATCGACGAGCGGGGGCCTCGCTCCATCGCCGGGGCCGAGCGCACGCGCAAGGCGCTCTGCGTGTTCGAGTTCATCTACTTTGCGCGACCGGAGAGCCTGCTCCTCGGTCAGTCGATCTATCGCGCCCGCTGTGGCCTTGGGCGGCAGCTTGCCATCGAGCATCCCGTCGAGGCCGACCTGGTCATGGGCATTCCGGACTCGGCGACGACCGCCGCCATCGGCTACGCGCAGGAATCGGGCATCCCCTACGGTGAGGGGCTGATCAAGAACCGCTACATCGGTCGGACCTTCATCCAGCCGGATGACCGCCTGCGCCGCGTGGGGGTCGCGCTCAAGTTCAACGCCCTGCCCGACAACCTGGCGGGCAAGAGGGTCGTCGTCGTGGACGACTCCATCGTGCGCGGAAACACCAGCGGCCCGATCGTGGCCATGCTGCGCAAGGCCGGCGCGCGTCAAGTTCACATGCGGGTCTCCTCACCGCCCATCCGCTACCCCTGCATGATGGGCGTCGACATGGCTACCCGTGAGGAGCTGATCGCCGCCCGGCTCAGCGTCGAGGAGATCCGGCAACACCTCGGCGTCGATAGCCTCGGCTACCTCTCCCTCGAAGGCCTCCTCGCCGGCATCGGCCGCCCGGCCGAATCCTTCTGCCTGGCCTGCTTCACCGGGCGCTACCCGGTCGGCGAGCTGGAGGAGGAGGGCAAAGAGGCCTTTGACGGGGCGATGGATGAGGCCTGATGCGTGAGGCGCGGTTCAGGGAGAGAGCGTGATGGATGTGCTTGTGGTCGGCTCGGGCGGGCGCGAGCATGCCCTGGCCTGGAAGCTGAGGCAGTCGCCGGAGGTCGGCCGGCTCTACGTGTCGCCGGGAAATGCCGGGACGGCTTCGCTGGCCGAGAACCTGCCGGTCGCAGCGGAGGATATCGAGGGGCTGCTCGCAGCCGCCCGTGAGCGCCGCGTGGACCTGACGGTCGTCGGCCCCGAGGCGCCGCTAGCCGCCGGCTTGAGCGATCGCTTCGCCAGCGAGGGGCTGGCCGTGTTCGGGCCATCGCAGGGCGCGGCGCAGCTCGAATCGAGCAAGGTCTTTGCCAAAGACCTGATGGCGCGGCACGGCATCCCTACCGCGGCCTACCGCACCTTCCGGGACTATAAGGGGGCACTGGCCTATGCGCGGGGTGCCGCCTATCCCCTCGTAGTCAAGGCGAGCGGCCTCGCTGCCGGCAAGGGTGTGACCGTCTGCCATAGCCTCCACGAGGCGGAGGAGGCCGTGCGGCGCGCGATGGTCGAGCGCGAGTTCGGCGCGGCCGGCGATGAGGTTGTCATCGAAGAGTGCCTCACCGGGCAGGAGGCCTCGGTCCTCGCCTTTACCGATGGGCACACGGTGCGGCCGATGATCGTGGCGCAGGACCACAAGCCCCTGCTGGATGGTGACCGCGGCCCGAACACCGGCGGCATGGGCAGCTACGCGCCGGCGCCCATCGTCGGGCCGGAGTTGCTCGACGAGATCACGGCGACGATCCTGCAGCCGACCATCGACGGGCTCCGCGCCGAAGGCGTCCTCTATCGAGGCGTGCTTTACGCCGGGCTCATGCTCACCGACCGGGGTCCGAGGGTGCTCGAGTTCAACGTTCGCTTCGGAGACCCCGAGACGCAGGCCGTCCTGCCGCTCCTCGATAGCGACTTGTTGCCGGTGCTGCTCGCCTGCCTCGATGGCACGCTCGACCGGGTCGACCTGCGGTGGTCGGCGCGGCACTGCCTGTGTGTGGTCCTGGCTTCGCCAGGCTATCCCGGGCGTTACCCCAAAGGGCTGCCCATCTCCGGACTGGAAGAGGCTGCGGCAGTGCCGGATACGATCGTCTTCCACGCCGGGACGGCGCTGGAGGGAGGGCGGGTCGTCACCAGCGGCGGGCGCGTCCTGGGCGTCACGGCCCTCGGCGACACGCTCCCTGAGGCCGCCCGCCGTGCCTATGAGGCCGTAGGGCGGGTGCATTTTGAGGGGATGCACTATCGGAGGGACATCGGCGCCAGGGCGATGGCCCCTCTCCGGGGAGGTGCCCTGTGAGCGAGAGCGCCTACCGCGCGGCCGGAGTGGACATCGAGGCCGGGAACCGCGCCGTCGACCTGATGAAGGAGGCGGTGCGCTCGACCTACGGCCCGGAAGTGCTGGCCGGGATCGGGGCTTTTGGCGGGCTCTACGATGCCGGGCGGCTGCAGGCCGCGCAGCGGCCTGTGCTCGTCGCCTCGACCGATGGCGTGGGCACCAAAACGCGCCTGGCCGCAGCGCTGGGCCGGGTCGAGGGGCTCGGCGAGGATATCGTCAATCACTGCATCAACGATATCCTGGTGCAGGGGGCGCGGCCCCTGTTCTTCCTGGACTATATCGCCATGCCCAGGCTCGACCCCGAGATGGTCGCCCGCATCGTTGGCGGGGCGGCCAGGGCCTGCCGGGCGGCGGGCTGCGCCCTCATCGGCGGCGAGACGGCCGAGATGCCCGGCGTATATGCGCCGGGGGAGCTCGACCTTGTCGGCACGATTGTGGGCTGGGTCGAGCGGGAGGCCATCATCGATGGCTCGGAGATCGCCCCCGGCGACGTGGCCATAGGATTCGCCTCCAGCGGGCTGCACACCAACGGGTACTCCCTTGCCCGTCGCGTCCTGGCCGACGAGCCGATGGCAGGCATTCACCCGGCCCTTGGCCGTCCGTTGGGCGATGCGCTGCTTGAGCCGCACCGCTCCTATCTGCCGCTTTTCGAGCGGCTGCAGGGCCGGGTGCAGATCAAAGGCCTCGCCCATATCACCGGCGGCGGGTTCGATGACAACATTCCGC
>JAIMBM010000179.1 GCA_023511475.1 Anaerolineae bacterium | reverse complement strand
GGCCTATCTGTGTTGCTGCCAGGGCCCCTACCCCCGCTGCCCCCTCCCCCAAGTCGGCCCCCAGGCCGACTTGGGGGAGGGGGCCAGGGGGGTGGGGGGGCCTGGCAGCAGAGTGAACTGCACCCCCGCGCCCAGGGATTGCTTCGGCAGTTCGCGCCGCCCCGCAAGGACCGCCGGCGGCGTTCACCGCGGCGGGCCAAGGGCCGCGTCAGCGAGCCGACGACGGGGCTTACAGACCGGAAAGGATGGACCAGCCATGCACCGCTACCTGATGGAGATGCTCCAGTGCCCGGCCTGCCGCGGCCGGCTTTCCTGGACGATCAACGATGCCGATGGCGAGCGGATCGAGTCGGCGAAGGCGACGTGCGCCGCCTGCAGCGCAGCGTACCCGGTACGCGAGGGGATCGGGCTCTTCCTCACGGCGGGGCTCGAGCGCGAGGACCTGTGGGAGGAGACCGAGACGGAGCTGACGCGCTACCTGCGTGAGCATCCCCAGGTCGAGGCCCGGCTCATGGGGGCCGACCCGGACGCGCTCTCGCCCGCGGACCTCTTCTACCGCGCGCAGCTCCTCGAGAGCCGCGGCGAGTATGGCGAGGCGGCGCGGCTCGCCGAGCGGGCCCTCTCGCGCTGCTACACGCCCGGCTACCTCGCCTGTCACAAGAGCCTGATGCACGCGCTCATCGAGCGCCTGCGAGCAGCGCAGGACCCCATCGTCGACCTGGCCTCAGGGCGCGGCGGACTCGTTGAGGCTGTGGCCCGAGAGTTGCCGCAGTTGGTCGTGGCGACTGACTTTAGCCCGCGGATCCTCCGCCGCGATCGGAGGTGGCTGCGCCACTCTGGCCTCTACGACCGGGTGAGCCTCCTGGCCTTCGACGCCCGGCGGACGCCCTTCCGGGATGGTGCGGTACACACGCTGACGACCAACCTCGGCCTCCCAAACATCCGGCAGCCCGGCGAGCTCCTCAGGGAGCTGCGGCGCATCGTGGCCGGGACGTTTCTCGCGATCACCCATTTCTACCCGGAGGAGGACGAGGCGAACGGTCGCCTCATCCGCGAGGCCGGGCTGGCCTCCTTCCTGTACAGGCGCTCGGCACTGGAAGAGTTTGCGGCTGCGGGGTGGCAGGTTGAAATCGCGAGCTCTCAGCGCGCCACGGCGGCGCCGACGCCGCGGGGCGAGGTCCTGGAGGGAGCTGGGATCGATGCGCTTCCGGTCGCCGAGACGTCGCTGGAGTGGTGCCTGCTCGTCGCCCGCTGATCTTGGTCTTGACTCCCCCCTCTATCTATGCCATAATCTCATACCCCGGTTGCAGGCCGCGGAGGCGGTCCGGGATTTCTCTGGAACCCGTCACGACCTGACGGACGGGCCGGGGGCCGGCGCATGGATAGGGCGGGGAGGGCGGCATGGGCAGGCGCGATCCGCTATACACCCCTGAGGGATGGTTCCAGGCCTTGCGCTGCCCCGAGTTCATCGCCTACCTGGCGGTGAGCCTTCCGCCTCGACAGGGCAGCCGGGCCGAGATCGCCGCCGCCCGGCAGACGCTTTGGGCGACCCCGCTCATCCGCGACCTGCTCGCCACGCAGCGCCGAGAGGGCGACTGGCCCTCCTACCCGCCGGACGGGGGCGAGCGCTACTGGTTCCGGCAGTTCCCCATTCCGCTGAGCGTCCTGTGCGAGGCCGGCTTTACGCTGGACCTCGAGCCGGTGCGCCGGGCCACGCGTCATCTGCTCTCCTGCCTGGAAGACGGCGTGTTCCGCAACCCCTTCCGCGAGATCGACGAGCCCCTGGAGTACTATGAAGCGCATATCGGCTACTGCCTCGAGGCCGTCGGCCGCTGTGGGCTGGCGAGCGATCCACGCGTGCGCCGCGCGGTCGAAGTGGCGCTGGAGCGCCAGCGCTGGGATGGCGGCTGGAGCATCCGCCCGACGCGGGGCCGGGTGGAGACCGCCGACCCCGACCGCGTGCCTTCCTGTGAGGCCTGCACCGCCGTCATGATTCGTGGTCTCACGTGGGCTGCGCGCCTGCCGGACGAGGCCGTGGAGCGCATCGCCGCCTTCCGCCTCGACGAGAGGATCGAGGCGCCTCCCGAGTGGTTCATCCCCGAGATTCTGCTGCAGCTCGAGTTCCTCGCGCGGCAGGGCCGCCGCCTGAGCGATCCGCACGTTCAGCGGCTGATGCGCAAGCTCGAGAGCGCGCGTGACGAGGAAGGCGCCTTCCTGCCCCACGAGAGCTACAAGGGCTACTATCCGCCGGAGTATACCCAGCTCATGTACGATCATCTCCGGTGGCTGCTGGGGGACTAGCCCCCTCCCGCCCGGTGCGTTCCCGCGGCCGTTCCCCCGACGCGGGGGAACAGGAGAACGGCATCGCCCAGGGGCAGATGGCCGCAGGAGGCGAGACACGCCTATCCCCCCGGTTCGGGGGGACGGTGGGGGGTCCGGCCTGCGCGTCGGCGGGACGAACCTACCCCCTACCGTTCCCCCGACGCGGGGGAATAGGAGAACGGCATCGCCCGGAGGCAGATGGCTGCAGGAGGCGAGACACGCCTATCCCCCCGGTTCGGGGGGACGGTGGGGGGGCCGGCGCCCTGTCAACCAGGGGACGGGCTCCGGCTCAGCGCCGCCGCACCCGCGCCAGCTCGCGGCTGAGGGCGGCCCACTCGTCAAGGGAGAGCGTCTCCGCCCGCCGCGCCGGGGCGATCCCGGCAGCGCGAAGGGCCTCCTCGACCCGCTCCGTGGGCAGGTGCAGGCCGGCGGCCAGGGAGTTGCGGAGCTGCTTGCGGCGCTGCCCGAACCCCGCACGGACCACCTCAAAGAACCAGGAGACGTCCTCGACCGGCACCGGCGGCTCGGGGTACACGTCGATGCGGACGATGGCCGAGTCGACCTTGGGCGCGGGGTAGAAGGCCCCCGCCGGGATGCGTGCGATCCGCCGCGGCCGGCCATAGAACTGGACGCTCACGGCCAGCAGGCTCATGTCGCCCGGGCCCGCCGTCATCCGCTCTGCGACCTCCCGCTGCACCGTCAGGACCAGGAGCGTCGGCCGGGGATGCGCCTCGAGGAGATGGCGGACGGCCGCCGAGGTGATGTAGTAGGGGAGGTTGGCCACGACCTTGTAGGGCCCCCCGCCGACCAGCCGCCCCGGGTCGAGGGCGAGGATGTCGCCCTCGACGATCTCGACGTTGGGGAGGTCTCGCAGCTCCTCGCGGAGCACGGCGACCATGCGCGGATCCAGCTCGACGGCCACCACCCGCCCCGCCGCCTCGGCGAGCAGCCGGGTCAGCTGCCCGACCCCCGGGCCCACCTCGAGCACCGTGTCGCCACGGCTCAGCTCCGCCGCGTCGACGATCCGCTGCAGGGCCGCCCGGTCGACAAGAAAGCTCTGGCCGAGGGCTTTGCTCGGCCTCAGACCGTGCCGGCGCAGGACCTCGCGCGGATCGACCACCGCCACTGGCTCAGCGCTCCTGCGGATAGTCGGGCAGGATCCAGCGGATCTTGCTGGCCGGCGGCGGCGAGCCGAGCAGGTACACGTCGACCCACTTCCACCAGTGGACGAGGTTGTCCTCGTCGTAGCACAAGTCCACGTGCAGGCCCTTGATCATGCCGCCCGTATCGGCGGCCGTGCCACGCCCGTACCCCGGCACGTACATCTCGGTAAAGAGCGAGATGACGTTCGGATCGACTGCGATGACCCCCTTGCGGGCCCTCCAGCCGACGCGGGTGATGCCATAGGTCGGGTCGCTGCGGCTCTTGCCACAGGTGGCCGCCGTGTAGGCGGTCGCCAGCACGCGGATCTTGCGCCAGTAGGTAAAGGTGCCATCGGGGGTGACCAGCTGCCGCGGCACGATCTTGGTCCCATAGGAGATGATGCGGTTCTGCGGCGGCTTTTCCACCCACTCGCGGGCCATGGTCCGGCTGACCTCGATGTCGTTCTCATACCGCACACGCAGGCTGCGGCTCAGGGTGCCGGGTGTGCCCCAGTGCTCGACCTGCTGATTGTCGATCTCGAGCTGTGGGTTGGGGCGATACTCCGTCTCGAAGGGGATCGGCTCCCGCTCGACGATCTCCTCCTCCCGCACGCGCACGACCATCACCCGCATGCCGGGCACGATGGCGTCGGCCGCGTTGGGAACGGTATAGTCGAGGTCTCCAAGCGTGAGCCCCTCTTCCTCCAGGAGCTGGGCGACCGTCTCGGCCCGCGTGCGCGTCTGGCGGACCTCGCCGTCGGCGAGGATGGTCACCGGGCGCGACCGGTCGATGGCCGCCCTCAGGCCCCCGTGTATGGCCGTATCCAGCGGCGGCTGGATCCTATCCGCCGCGTAGAGGGTGATGCCGTTCTCCAGCAGGGCCTCCCCAAGGGTGCGGGCAACGGTCAGGAAGGTGTAGGTCGCCGGCCCATCCTGGATGGCAATGGGGACCGCCCGCTGCACGACGATCTCGACCTCCGTCGTCAGCGGGGCCGCAAGCCCCGGGCGACGTCCTCGGCTGGCCGTCTGGCGCGGGGACGCCGGCGCTGCGTAGAGGAGCTGCTCGCCCGAGACGACTGCGCCGCCGATGGTGATGCGGTCCTCGGGAATCCACCTGACGCCGGCCTCGGTCAGCACCTCGCCGACGGTCTGGGCGAGCGTCCGATGGACCCTGGCCTCCCCATCGACGATGATGTGGACCGTGCGCGCCCGCTGGATGCGGACGTGCACGCCGCTGCCGACCGGGGTGTCGAGGGGAGGCTCGACCAGGTCCTCGGGCTCGACCGAGATGCGCGCCTCGGCAAGGGCCTCGCCGACGGTCGGGAGATGAGTGCGCAGAAGGAGGGGCTGCCCGTCCAGGTCAACCCAGACCGGGCGCAGCGTGCAGACGTAGCCGAGACCCATCGCCCCGAGCAGGAGTATCAGCCCGAGGCCGGCCAGCAGGTATTGGCGCCCCCAGCGGCCGAGGCTGCTGCCTGCCGCAGGCCTGCGCCTGTCGGACACCTCAGCCGGGGCCCGGGCCGCGCGCTTGAGCGGGGCCGTCACGGTCCGTACCCCAGGGCGCGGGCGGCAGATTCCCCGGCGAGATAGCCGGTGGAGAACGCCGCCTGCAGGTTGAAGCCTCCGGTGTCACCGTCCACGTCTATGACCTCGCCACAACAGTATAGGCCGCCGACCCGCTTCGACTCGAGCGTGCGGGGGTCCAGCTCGTTCACGTCCACGCCGCCCGCCGTGACGATGGCCTCGGCAATGGGGCGCGGACCGACGATGGTCAGCCGCAAGTCGCGCAGCAGGGCGCGCAGGCGCCCGCGCTCCTCGGCAGTGATCTGGTTGCCGGGCTTGTCCGCGGGAATGCCGGTCAGCTCCACAAAGACGTCGATCAGCAGCCGCGGGAGAAGCCCCGCGAGCAGCCGGCGGTAGCTCCGCCGCCCGAACTGGTCCAGGTCGCGACGGAGGCGGGCGTCCAGTTCCTCATCGCTGAGAGCCGGCTTCAGATCGACCGAAAGCTCTGCGCGGCCGCGCTCCGCCGCCTCGGCGGCCTGCTTGCTCAGCGTCAACACGATCGGGCCCGAGACGCCGAAGGAGGTAAAGAGCATCTCGCCGAACTCGGAGCCCAGCTTCCGACCGTCCAAAAGAAGAGTGGCGCGCACATTGCGCAGCGAGAGCCCCTCCAGCCGGGCCACAAAAGGCTCGGCGACCACCAGCGGCACCAGCGCCGGGCGAGGGGGCACGATGGTATGCCCGAGGGCGGCGAGCAGCCGGTAGCCGTCGCCCGTCGAGCCGGTGCCTGGATAGGAGGCGCCGCCGGTCGCCACGATGACCCCCCGGGCAGGGAACTCGCGCTCTCCGCTCCTCACCGCCGCCACGCGGCCGCCATCGGCCACCAGCTCGGTCACCGGTGTCCGGCGGCGGATGACGACATTCCCCTCGCGGAGGTAGCCGATCAGGGCGTCGGCCACGAGGTCGGCATCGTTGCCCTCGGGGAAGACTCGTCCGCCGCGCTCGACCAGGGTGGGCACGCCGCGATCGGCGAAAAAGGCGCGGAGGTCGTCGGCGAAAAAGCGGGAAAACGCCCCGTAGAGGAACCGGCCGTTAGGCCCAAAGTGGCCGACAAAGTCGGCCAGGGGTGCGATGTTGGTGAGGTTGCAGCGGCCCTTGCCGGTGATGCGGAGCTTGTTACCGAGCCTGGGCGTCTTCTCCAGAAGCAGGACCGGCGCGCCCAAGGCTGCGGCCCGTCCTGCCGCCATCATCCCCGAAGCACCGCCGCCAACAACGATGATCGGCTCTTCCACCCGCTCCTCGTGGTTTGAGAGGCCTGACGCAAACGGGGGCGGGGCCCAAGAGGCGCCGCCCCCGCGGCTAGGCAGTGGTCGTGCACCCTCCGTCGACACGTCTGACCCGGCTTGCGTCGGCCAGCTTGCTCCAGCCAGGAGCCCCTGCGGCGCCCAGAGTGAGCCACTTACCGCTGCTTCCTTCCGGACCTGACGGGGTTCGTGGATCTCTGCCGCGCAGGACCCAGCCTTCATCGCCGCTCCACCGAGGCAGTCCCAGACCAGGCGAGCCTCGGGAGGGAGTTCGACCCCGCTGTAGCGGATTGCGGGTACAGGGCACCGCTAGCTCCCCGTCTAGCACGACCATCCGTAATC
>JAIMBM010000178.1 GCA_023511475.1 Anaerolineae bacterium | reverse complement strand
ACACATGGCAGCCGGCGCTGCCAGGATGCGAGTCTGAACAGTTACTGTGGGAAGTAAGTGTTGAGACTCGCGTTTGGCGCATGGAGCGGAGGCAGGCTGCGGGTAGCTCTGCCCGTCGGGATCGGCGTTGCACTGGCTCGTCGGGGAACCCCCTCCCCCTCTCCCAGGCGTTCAGGGGCGGACAGGTGGCCCCACGGGCGTGGCCAAGAGACTCGAGGGGCAGTGCCCCATCCCCCCGACCCTCGCTTCGTGCGCCGCCTCAGCGGCGGGGGCGGGGCGCGGGGTGGGGGCAACGCCACGGTGGCGGCTGGGGCTGCCAGCATGCGAGTCTGAACAGTCACTGTGGGAAGGCGCCCAACACCCCACTCGAGCCATCTCCCCTCTCCTGCCTATCCCTCGTCCGCCAGGCTCACGCGGTACCTGTACGTTGCCGGCTCGGTCGTGTAGCGGGTGAGGCCGGAGATGGCCAGGATGGCTCGCTGCGTTCCGTGGCCAAAGCCCTCCACTGTCAGCACGGCGGGCTGCCCTGGCTCGAGCTCGAGGCGCTGTACACGCACCGTGTCACCCTGCTCGATGACCTGCACGAGAAAACGCTGGGGCAGAACGTTGTCGATGCGCACAAACCCCTCAGCCTGCCAACCCGGTACCTCTTGCTCGGCGCCATCCACAAAGCCGATCTCGGGCACCGAGATGTCGTCGATGCAAAGGCCGGGGAGGTTGACGGCGTCGTCGGTCGCCAGCTCAAACCGCACGAGCACCTCGTGGCCGGCGTAAGGGCTCAGGTCGATCTCCTCCCGCACCCATCGGCTCGTCAGGCGGGTGTTGCTGCCCGGCTCGTGACCAGAGAAGCCTGTGTAGCCCGGACCGAAAGCGTTGCCGTTCGGGTTGTAATCCGTGGTGTGAGGCGTGCTGAGGAGCTTCCACGTTCTGCCGTTATCGGTAGAGACCGCCACGTAGGCATAGTCCCAACCATCCTCGAGTTCGTACCACACTGCGTAGCGCAGCGTCGCCCGTCGCACTCTCCAGAGGTCGAAAGCCCGGGTCAGGGAGGGGTTGCTCATGTCACCACGGTTGGACCACCACATGTGCCGCCCCTCGTAGGGCCTCGTGGGGACAACCGACACCTGCGGGTCTCCCACGAACTCGATCCTGACAGGACCCGTCTGCCGGGCGATGGCGATATAGTCGGTGGCGTACTGGCCTACTGTGCCCGTCTCCTCGACGGGAAGGTCGCGGTGGGTGGTCTGTGGCTGGAGATACAGCTCCGCCGCCTGGTGACCGAAGCGCCCTCCTTCGAGAGAGGCGTCGTCGAGCAGGTTTGTGACCACCCAGTCGGCGAACAGATCCTCAAACGTGGGGGCATCGGGCAACCGGCTGA
This sequence comes from Anaerolineae bacterium, assembly GCA_023511475.1. Lineage (GTDB taxonomy): Bacteria > Chloroflexota > Anaerolineae > SpSt-313 > SpSt-313 > SpSt-313. The sequence goes on along the minus strand of JAIMBM010000178.1, from coordinate 5,240 downwards.
GCTGTCTCTCAAAGCCCAGGATGCCGTTCTCCTGCTCGGCCACGACGGCCCTCAGTGCCTCTGGCCCAAGGCGCTGCAGGAAGTAGCTGACCCAGAGGTATGAGGCGCCGTAGTGAGGCAGGGCGCTCTCATCGGGACTCAGAACCCAGGTGTTGAGCTGGGTATCCGGCTGGTGTGCGAGGGACATCGTCGCGCCCGTGGGGCCGAAGCCGCAGAGCCAGGCTGCCAGCTCGGAGCAACCCTCATTCACCCACCCGTCCTCGTTGGGGTCGAGATGGTAATGGACCATGTGCTGGAGCTCGTGGGCGACGACGGCGCCAAAGTGTCTGCTCCCGGGTGGAGCCGCATCGGCGTTCACATAGATGATCTCGCGCTCATTGCTGTAGGGGTTCGCCTGGCGAGGGACCTCATCCATGCTGGAGAAATACCCATCTGCGCCGGAGAAGCGGGCGCAGAGGATCACAATGCGGGGGTTGCCGTCTATGCCCGGACTCCACTCGGCGCCAAAATATCGGTGAACCGTCGGGTAGATCTGCTCATCAAACTGCTGTGCGGCCTGCTGAAGGCTCTGCGGGCTGACCGACAGGTCCTCCTGAACCCAGATCTCGGCGTGCCGGGAGATGATCCGCAGGGTAGCTGTTATCTGGGACATCTCGCGGGCATCCGAGTTAGAAATCCAGAAGCGTGCGCTATCTCCGACCTGGTGGTGTGGCGGCTCGGAGCTGACGACTGGCGGGATCGGTCCAACAGAGGGGCGCAGGCGCTGGGCGAGGAGCCGCGAATCGCGTGGCGGCACAAGGGCCCCCGCGATCGCGCCGATGGTGTCATGGGAAGGCTCGACTGGCGTAGCCGTAAAGGCTGGAGTGGACTGGGCGACCTGGCCTCCCCGCACGTCATCGACATACCGCATCCAGGCCATGGCTGCCCCCAGCAGGCACGCCAGGCTGAGCAGCAGCAGCCCTGCTACGGCAAGCGCAACTGTCCTGCGCAATGCGCCTCCTCACTCAAGCTTTGTCGAGCTCAACAGTCGCCCCACAGTTGGGGCAGTTGCGGATAGCCTCCCTGACCGGGAAGCTGCTCCCGCAGTATGGGCACCGACGGGCGACAAGTGATGGCTTCAGGCCCTGTACCACATACACTGTGCGGTCGCCGCGCACCTCTCGGCGGGCCTGGCCGGTCGCACACAGCTTCTCGAGCGCGCTCGATGCCATCTGCTGCGGGATGTGGAACCGCGCCTGCACCTGAGCCTCGGTGACCTCCCCGCCGGAGCTGCTCGCCAGCGCCACAATCCCGGCGGAGAGGTTCTCCGGACTGAGTTCCGCCTGTCGGCGCAGGGCAGCGATCGCCCAGGCGAGCGGGATCGCGCCCGCGACGAGGAGGCCGATGGCGACGAGCAGACGCTCAGGCCTGACCATGGCAGCAATCAGGAAGAGGAGCGCCAGGGCCAGGAGCAGGATTGACACTGCAATGCCCGCAATAGCCAGAGCCTTCTTCACCGCTTGTCCTCCGATCAACCCCAGGCCGCTGTGGCCTCGGTCAGGCTGTTGCCGAGGCTCTCGAACATGGCCCCGATGGCCGACTCCCCCAGGCTATCCCCGATGACTGCCCGGACCCGCCTGCTGAACTCGGCGGGATGCGCGCCAAGGAGCTTCTCATCCCTCACTTGAGTTCGGAAGGACGGCCATATGGCGTGAAAATCGAGCACCGTGTCGGCTACCCTGACGCGTAGCTTCCGCAGGTTGTACTGCTCCTGCTCCTCAAGGACCTTGTCGGCGCTCTTGAGGAAGCGCTCCAGACCCTCGGCGAGGCCTTTCAGGAGCCCAAGGGCTTCGGACACGGTGCGCAGGCCCTCCTCATACTCGGCCTTGACGCGGTTGATCTCGACGACCTGTGAGAGGGCACCGCGCAGAGGCTCGGCAACCTCTGGCACGGCCTGCAGGCCGGCAAGCCACCGCCCGCTGCCATTCTGCCGCGCAAGCTGCTCGATGTTGGCACGGAGGTAGTCAAGCCGTGACTGTAGGTTCGCGGCCTCGACGCTGGCCTGCTCCCAGAGCTGGTGTAGCCGGGTCTGCTCGGATTCGTACCGTCGCTTGGCGCCGGCCCATTCCTCGCGCACCCGGCGCAGTTGGCCGGCTGCGGCTGCCAGTTCTCCGCGGCGCTCCTCACGCTGCCGTCGGAGGCGCCTGCATCCGAGCAGTCGCCTGATCAGGCCGGCGGCTCGGATCTCCTGATCGAGCTGCTCTATCTCGGCTCGCAGCGCCGCAGAGTGCGCCTTGATCCTCTCCTCGTCGGCGTCGAGGCGGGGGTTCATCTTGCGAAGGGCCGCAAGCTCATCCCGGGCCTGCGCGGCTGCGGCCTCGGCCTGAGCCCGTTTGTCGCTGACCTGCTGCTCCAGTGAGGCGATCTCTCCTGAGAGCCTTCTGCGCTCCTTCTCTATCTCTTCAAGCAAGCTCTGTGCCAGCTCTGGCGGAAGCGCCTCCGGGGAGGCAAGCATCGGCACCGTTCTGGCCAGGGCACGCTGCCATGCCTCAAGCCGCTGGCGATAGATCTCGTTGAACTGGTACTGGACCTCTTCGATCTCGGCATAGACCTGTCGGGCGGCCTTACACTGCTCCCCAACATAGGCGCAGAAGGCGGCGAGATCCATTGTTCTAGGCATCGTGTGGCCCTCCTCCCGTCCGTCGTCGCCTCTGAAGCAGCCCGGTACCCCAGCTATGCCGGCGCCACTGGCGTATCGACCAGCGAAGCTTCGAGAGACGTGATGGCCGAGGGGCGAATCCTTCGAGCTCGGCAAAGCCTCCCCGCTCATCCCAGTAGAGGGGACAGGCTCCGCAGCAGATGCTCTTGATGGCGCACCGCTCACACGCAGGCGGAAGGAACGACTTGGAGCGCCAGTAGCGGGCCTGACGGCTGTGCCAGACCTCGCGAAAGCTGTGCGTGAGCAGATTGCCGATCCCCTGCTCAAAGCTGGAGCAGGGCAGCACCTCGCCCGCGGGGCTCACTGAGAGGAGCCCGTCCGCCGCCGCACAGGACTTGGACCCGAGCCCGGCCTGCACGGGGTTGAACATGCAGTATGGCAGAGGCGAGTACCACACGAGCTGGATTCCCTCGCGGTCGGCACACGCCTTGGCGGCCGCGATCAGACGGCCAACCTCGCGATAGCTGATGCCGATCTCCGGGTAATGGAGGGCCGTGCCGGTACGGATGACCATGTTCATGGACAGGTACTGGGAGCCCAACTCGAGTCGCACAAAGGTCACCAGCTCTTCGAGATGGTCACGATTGCTGGCGCAGATGGTGGTGTTGGTGTGCACATGGATGCCGGCCGCGCGCAGGACGAGCACCGACCGCGCCGTGGCCACAAAGGCACCGGGGCGGCCCACGATGGCGTCGTGTACAGCGGCGCTGCCGCCCTCGAGGCTGACCTGGGCGGAATCCAGGCCTGCCGCGGCCAGGCTGGCCACATAGGTCTCATCGGCGCAGCGCAGCCCGTTGGTGATCAGGTTCACACGCATGTTGCGCCGCTTGGCGTGCGCGATCAGCTCTGGCAGGTCTTCGCGCAGCGTGGGCTCTCCCCCGGTGAACGACACGGTCGGACAGCGCGCTTCGAGGGCGATTCGGTCTATGACCTTGCACGCCTCTATCGTGGTCATCTCGGGGACCGACCGACCTCGCTCCGGTGACGAGGCGTAGCAGAAGGCGCAGCGGTTCTGGCAGCGGTAGGTCAGTGCGATCTCGGAGAGCACCGGCAGGTCGCGGCGGTGGGCCCCGAACGGGGTCTGGCGGACGGCAGGCGCGCCGCAGACGTCGTCGTTGAGGAGGGCGGCGACGCTGACAAGGAGACGCTCGAGGTCGCGGGCTAGCCGGTCCTCGGACACGTGGTACTGTGCTGCCATCTCCCTCAGGAGCCCCGGAACGTCCGGAGTGCCGGCGGCATACAGCCGGGAGAGCATGGCCGTAGCGGTGCGGTTGAGGTGGTGCACGCGGTTGGGCCGCAGGATGAGGAGCCGGTCCTCAGGGCGGACGTACACGCACTCCCTGGTCTGGGCGACCAGGCTCTCGGCAAGCTGCTGGAGCTGCGTCAGCGGATCGCCTTCAAGGCCTGACGCGGGCACCGACGGAGCGGCCCTCTGCCGGTCAGCGGGCGGCGCGTCGGGCGAGCCGTTCGGGGCTGTGGGGAACTGCGGACGCACTTCCATGGGCCCTTTCCTCTAAAACCGGCTGACACAGGCCGAGTGACAGGCCGAATGGCAGGCGGAGTGGCACACGCAGGCCGAGTGGCACGCGGAGTGGCAGGCGTCGTGCACACAGGCCGAGTGGCAGGCCGAGTGTACGCAGGCCGAGTGACAGGCCGAGTGGCATGCCGAGTGGCATGCGTCGTAGCCCGCCTGCTCGCTCACCGCTCCCTCGTGGCCCAAGAGGCGGCCAACGCCCGCCTCGACCTGCCCCGCGATCCGGGAGAGCGAGCGCTCGATGCCCTGTGTTACCTCCCCGGCAAAGCTCTCCAGCGGCCTGACCGCTTCCTCGGCTGCCTGCACGAGGGGCGACGGCCGGGTCTCCGATCCGGCGGCTGGACGGACCGTTCCGCCGATAGGAGCATGGCCGATGATCACCCAAGGGGCGTAGGGCCGCCGGGCGACCTCGGGCCAGGTCATCGGTCGCCGACGCTCACGCCATTCGCGCTCATAGTCGGCCTGGGCCTCGCGGATGCGCCGCTCATAGCTCTCGCGGGTCGCCGTCGGGTCGGCGTTCCAGATCTTGGGGCGGACAGCGGCGGCGACGGCCTCCATGATCTTGGTGACCTGGGACTGGTCGAGTGTCCCATCGGGGAGGATGGCGTCGATGAGGGCCTTCTCGTACGGCTTGAGTGCTGCCTTCGGCTGCGTGACCTCCAGCTGCAGGGGATGACGATTGAGGATCGTCACTACTCCGCGCTGCTCGAGGCCGAGCACGATGAGGGCGATGGTCTTGGCCGAGTTTCCGAGGTAGAAGGCGGCCTCGACTGCCTCCAGGTCGGGCACGACGCCGGGCGTCTCAAAGGTCTCGATCTCGATCTCTGGCGGCTCGTAGACGTGCGGGCGGCGACGGCGCACGAGGAGCACGACCAGGGTAGTCACCAGAGCGGCGACGACACCGATGGCGCCACAGACCACTCCGACGGCTGGGCAAACCTCCTTCTCAGTGAGGCGGATGACCTGTGCCGTTGGCTGCGGTGCCACAGTGGGCACGCCGGTCTGTCC
>JAIMBM010000177.1 GCA_023511475.1 Anaerolineae bacterium | reverse complement strand
GTTGAGGAGTGCGGCGCATGAGGGTTCACCAAATCTTCACCCAGCTTTCACCATCCCATCACCGCATCGGACTGGCGCATGGATAGATACGTGCTATAATGTCTTTCGGTTTCCACGACGGACCGCCGTCGCGCGAGCCCCGGCCAGACGTGAGGGTCGGGGCGTTCTCTTGCCCGACGGATGGTCCGCGGATGGGCCCGGGAGGCTCGCCATGAGCGATGCGGCAGAGTGGCACATGGGCGAGGTGATAGACGAGATACGCGGCAAAGAGATCCATTGCCGGGATGGGCTGGTTGGCCAGGTCTCCGACGTGCTGGTTGACCCCGCCAGCGGACGGCCGCTGTACCTGGTATGGCGGGAAGCTGTGGTGGTCACGCGCGAGGTGAGCATTCCGATCGACTATGTCGAGCGCGTCGAGGGCCAACAGATCGTATTGTGCGTCGGACGGGAAGCGGTCGAGCGACTGCCACACTTCTGGACCGCAGAGGCTGGCAGCGCCACGCGACCGTGCCATGAAGAGGGATACTAGGAGGAAAGGAGAATGATGCAGCAGGAGCTCGAGGAGCCTCCTGGGGATAAGCCTCCCGAACCTTGCTCACCCAGGAGTGCAGACTGGGAGGCTATTCCGGACGAACTGTGGAACGACTGGCGTTGGCAGATGCGCCACCGCCTGACAGGGGTGGCAGACCTCAAGCGCGTGCTGACCCTCACACCCGAGGAGGAAGAGGGTGTGGCTCGCGCTCTTCAGCATCTGCGGATGGCCATCACCCCCTACTTTGCTTCTCTCCTGAATCCGAGCGACCCGAGCTGTCCCCTCCGCCGTCAGGTTGTGCCGACCGTTCAGGAGCTGCAGGTTGGCCAGGCCGACATGGTCGATCCCCTCAGCGAGGACCGGCACTCGCCCGTGCCAGGGCTCGTGCACCGCTATCCGGACCGTGTCCTTGTGCTCGTGACGGATCAGTGTGCGTCCTACTGCCGGCACTGCACCCGTCGGCGGCTCGTTGGTGCCAGGCAGCAGGTCATGAGCGTCGAGGCCATGGACCGGGTCGTCGACTATGTGAGGCGGACTCTGGCGGTGCGGGATGTGCTGATCTCCGGCGGTGACCCCCTGATCATGGGCGACCGGCACATCGAGTACCTGCTGGCGCGGCTACGGGCGATCCGGCACGTGGAGATCCTGCGCCTGGGGACGCGGGTTCCCGTGTTCCTCCCTCAGCGCATCACGCCAGAGCTCGTGGCCATGCTGCGCCGCTATCAGCCGCTGTACGTGAACATCCACTTCAACCACCCGGCAGAGATCACACCCGAGGTCGAGCGGGCCTGCGCTCGCCTCGTCGACGCCGGCATCCCGCTGGGCAGCCAGACGGTGCTGCTGCGGGGCATCAACGACTGCCCTCACATCATGAAGCGGCTGATGCAGCGCCTGCTGACCATCCGCGTGCGGCCCTACTACCTGTACCAGTGTGATCTGTCGCAGGGCATCGAGCATTTTCGGACGTCAGTCGCCAAGGGTATCGAGATCATCGAGCACCTGCGTGGCCACACGACGGGCCTGGCGGTGCCGCAGTTCTGCATCGATGCCCCTGGCGGCGGCGGCAAAGTGCCGATCCTGCCACAGTATCTGATCTCGATGTCGGACGAGAAGGCGATCGTGCGCAACTTTGAGGGTCGTATCTGTGCCTACCGCCAGCCATCGGGCTACCGCAGCGAGTGCCCGGAGGGCTGCAAGCTCTGCCAGGGCAACGGGCACTCGCAGGTCGGCGTGGCCGGCCTGCTCGAAGGGAATGGCGTGGTCCTCGGGAACGACGTCCCGAGTGCCGCCGAGCAGGAAGGCAGCTGTGCCGTCCCGGTGGAGGCGCTTCCCAACCCGGTGGTGCTTCACGAGACGGTGAGCTAGGGCCAGGCTCTCTCAGCGCAACCGATCAGGTTCCCAGGGCGTCCCGGAGGAGGGCGCCCTGGGGCTTTCGTTATCGGGGCGCGGCACCCTGCCGCGCTGGCCGAGGAGGAATGGTCACGTGCGGCTGGTGATCGCCAACGTGGTAGACGCCTATCGGGATAACGTGGCACTGATATGCGATCCCGTGCTCAGAGAGCACGAGGTGCTGGACTCGTTCTATATCGAGGATCGGGCCCTCCTCTGGCACGGCGATCGCAAGCTGGTGGTCACATCGCTGCCGGTTGATGCCGGCCATCTGCGCTACCTCAGGCGGGCCATGGACTACGCGCAGCTGGAGAACCTCGCGCCCCGGGAGCCCACCGAGAGCCTGTGCGAGGACATCCTGCGGGAGGAGGACCTCCGGGCGTCGATCGTGGACCGCCTGCGCGGGCAGGGCGAAGTCGAGCTCGTCTCCTTTGTGGGCAGCCTCGGGGTCCTCGCCGTCGCCGAGGCGTTGCGAGGGGCCGGGCTACACGTCTCGACGCCCGAGTGCCCGTCGGGGGAGTGCCTCGAGGCGCGGGACTATCTCGACACGAAGGCCGGATTCCGCGAGTTCTTTCGTGCGGCTGGGGGCGCCATCCCGGGCGTGCAGATCCCGGATGGTGCGGTAGCCCGGAATCCGCAAGAGGCAGCGCGGCTGGCGGTAGCCTTCCTGCAGCAGGGGCGGGCCTGTCTCTGCAAACCCAACAACAGCCAGAGCGGCGTGGGCTTTGTGATCCTGCGGCCGGGCGAGCTAACCGGCAGCCCCGCCGCATGGGAAGAGGCGATCCGCTCGCGGCTCGCCGGGGACAGGCAGATGACCAGCGATGTGATCGTGGTCGAAGAGCTGATCGAGATGGACCCGAGTGTGGCCGGCGGGTCGCCTTCGATCGAGATGCGCATCCCGGCCGACCCGGCACGGGACGTCGAGTTCATGTACCTGTGCGGGCAGATCCTCACCGCGAAGGGCTACTTCTTTGGCGTCGAGATGCACCGCGACCTGGTCGAGCCCGAGCTGCAGAGGACTATCGAGGAGGCGGGCATTGCCGTGGCCCGCGAGATGCGCCGCCGCGGCTATGTGGGCGTCTTTGATATGGATATGGTCGCGGGGGTCGATGGCAAGCTCTACGCCGTGGAGGTCAACACGCGGCGCACCGGTGGCACGCACGCCCACGAGGCAGCCGAGCACCTCTTCGGCCCGCGCTACTGGGAGCGGGCGGCGGTGATCAGCAACAATGAGTTGGGCTTCGCGGGCGAGCCCCTCACCTGGGGCGACCTGCAGCGGCTCCTCTCGGGGCTCCTGTGGCCGATCCGGGGGCGACGGGAGGGGATCGTCCCCTCCATCATCTCGTCGCTGCCCTCCAATCGCTTTGGCTACGTCGCCCTGGCCGGCGATATCGGCCGCGCGCGCGAGCTGGTCGAGCAGATGCAGGAGCGCCTCGTGGCCTCGGGGCGGCGGATCAGGGTGTTTGGCGAGGAAGGCGAAGCGGTTACCTTGCCGCCGGCGCAGGCCGTAGCGGCGCCGGCAGGCGCCGTGTGACGCCGGAGCCGGCGGTAGAGCGCTAGCAGATACGTGGCAGCAGCTCGCCGACCATCATGTCGAGGATGCGGTGCGCGCCGAGGGTGGTGCGCAGGGAGACCCTGCCCGCCCGCCCCGAGCGGACGCGCCCGATGATGGCGGCGTCGCGCCCGAGGGGGTGCGCCCTCATCGCAGCCAGAACCTGCCCGGCCGCCTCCTCCGGCACAATCGCTACCAGCTTGCCCTCGTTGGCCACGTAGAGCGGATCGATCCCGAGCAGCTCGCAGAGGCTCTGCACCGCGGGCCGGATGGGGATGCGCGCCTCCTCGATGACGATTTCGACCCCCGACTGGCCCGCCAACTCGTTCAGCGTGGTCGCGAGGCCACCGCGCGTCGGATCCCGCAGGCAGTGGACCTCCGGGCAGACCTCCAGCATGGCACGGACGAGGGTATGGAGGGGGGCTACGTCGCTGACGATCTCGGCCTCGAAGCGCAGCCCCTCGCGCTGGCTCATGATGGCCATGCCATGGTCGCCGACCGTGCCGCTCACGAGCACTGCATCGCCGGGCCAGGCGCCGGCGGCGGAGACATCTACTCCGTCCGGGATCACGCCGATCCCCGCCGTGGTGATGAAGCAGCCATCGCCATGGCCGCGCTCGACGACCTTGGTGTCGCCGGTCACAATCGCGACCCCCGCCTCGCGCGCCGTCTCGGCCATGGACCGGGCGATGCGCCTGAGGTCGGCGATGGGCAGGCCCTCCTCGATCACAAAGGCGGCGCTGAGATACCGGGGCTGGGCCCCGCTCATGGCCAGGTCGTTGATCGTGCCGCACACGGCAAGCCGGCCGATGTCGCCTCCGGGGAAAAAGAGTGGACGGACGACGTAGCTATCGGTGGTGAAGGCAAGCCGGCCGCTCCCGAGGTTTGCGAGCACCGCTGAATCCTCCAGGCGCCCGAGCATGGGGTTGGCAAAGCTTGCGACAAAGACCTCTGCGACGAGGTCATGGCTGAGCTGGCCGCCTGAGCCATGGGCGAGCAGGATGGTGTCGCTCATCGCGTCCCTCCGTACCGGTAGTGGGCGGCGCAACTCCCCTCGGACGATACCATGCACGGCCCGACGGGCCGCTCGGGGGTGCAGGCACGCCCAAAGAGCGGGCAGCGGGTTGGCTCAAGCACCCCGCGCAGCACCTCACCACAGCGGCAGCCGGCGGGCTCTCGCGCCTCGCTCCAATCCGGTCGGCGCTCGTCAAGGAGCGGGCGGGCGTCGAAGCGGCGGAAGCGCCCCCGCAACGCCAGTCCGCTCGCCGGCACGCTGCCGAGGCCGCGCCACTCTGCCCCCGACACCTCAAAGACCTCGGCGAGGAGCGCCTGAGCAGCCGGATTGCCCTCGGAGCGGACCCCCCGGCCATACGCGTTGTGCACCTCGCTGATCCCGGCCTCGCACTGCTCTACCAGGTCGGCGATCCCCTGCAGGATATCGAGCGGCTCAAAGCCCGCAACCGTACAGGGCAGGTGAAAATCGCGGGCCACGAACTCCCACGCCGACGAACCGATGATGGCCGAGACGTGCCCCGGGGCGAGAATCCCATCGAGGGCGACCTCGCCGGAGCGAAGGATGGCCGCCATGGCCGGCGGCGTCAGCTTGTGCAGGGAGTAGAGGCGGAGGTTCTCGATGCCCTCTTGCTCAGCCTGAAGCAGGGCAGCAGCCATGGTTGGCGCCGTGGTCTCGAACCCTACACCGAGGATCACGACGGTGCGCGCCGGCTCGCGGCGCGCGATCTCGAGGGCGTCGAGGCTGGAGTAGATGACGCGCACGTCTGCGCCGGCAGCGCGCGCCGTCTGCAGCGAGCCGCGGCTGCCGGGCACGCGCAGCATGTCGCCAAAGGTCGTCAGGGTCACGCCCGGCAGGCTGGCGAGGGCGATGGCCCGGTCGAGGTCCGCCGCCGAGGTCACGCAGACCGGGCAGCCGGGTCCCGAAAGCATGGTGATGGAGGGCGGCAGGAGCTGCCGGATGCCGTGACGGAACATGGCATGGGTGTGCGTGCCGCAGAACTCCATGAGCTGCACCGGCCGGCGCGCCGTGTCGCGGATGCGCTGCAGGAGGACCTGAGCGCGGGCGGGGTCGCGGAACTCGTCGACGTACCTCATGAGGGCGCCTCGCCTCCCTCTGCGCCGACGATGGCATCCAGCTCGGCAAAGAGCTTGAGCGTAGCCTCGGCCTCATCGGGGTCGAGCACGTTGATGGCAAAGCCGGCGTGGACCAGCACATAGTCGCCGACCGTGGCCTCGGGCACAAGCTGCAGGCCGATTCGTCGGCGCACCCCGGCGAGGTCCACCTCTGCTTCCTGGCCCTCGATCGATACGATCAGGGCAGGCACTGCAACACACATGATCCCATCCTCTCGTCCCAAAGACCGGTGGCGGCCCGGGAGGTCCGCCCCATTTTCCGGCGGCTTAGAAAGCCGCCCTACCCATCGGCGGCTCTACCCATCCGCGGCTTGGAAAGCCGCCCTACCTGTCGGCGCCGCGGAAGGCTGCTCTACGTGGCCGCCGCCGCGGCGATGGCCGCCTGCCCGAGGGCAACGCCGCCATCGTTCGCCGGAACCTGCCGGTGAGTCAGCACCTCGAGCCCGGCAGCCGCGAGCCCGGTGGCGGTCCAGCCCAGAAGCAGCCGGTTCTGGAAGCATCCTCCGCTGAGGGCGACGGTCCGCAGGCCGCTCTCGTGCGCGATCCGCTGCACGGCCGCGACGATGCCCGCCGCCATACCGGCGTGAAAGCGCGCCGCCATGGCCGGGACCGCTGCGCCCGCTCGGATGTCGGCGAGGAGCGCCTCGAGCATCGGGCGCCAGTCCAGCACCCAGGTGCCAGACTCTTCGCGGAGCTCCAGGGGATATGGCACCACGTCGCCGGTGGCTGCGACGGCTTCGAGCTCCATCGCTGCCTGCGCCTCGTAGGTCGTGTCCCCGCAGACGCCGAGCAGGGCCGATACGGCGTCGAACAGGCGCCCGGCCGAGGTCGTAAGAGGGGTGTTGAGGCGGCGGGCGACCTGCTGTCGTACAATCGAGGCTTCCTCGGCGGGCAGTGCGCCGAGGGCCGGAAAGGCCGAGGGGTCGAGGCCGGCGGCCTCCACCGCGGCCAGCGCCCTGCGGAACGGCCCGCGGCTGGCGGCCGCGCCGCCCGGGAGCGGGAACCCCGCCAGAAGGCCCCCC
>JAIMBM010000176.1 GCA_023511475.1 Anaerolineae bacterium | reverse complement strand
GGGGGGGGGGGGGGGGGGGGGGGGGGCCCGCGCCCCCCCCCCCCCCCCCCCCCCCCCACACCCCTTACAGAACGCCCCCTCCTCCAAGTGGGCCCGCAGGCCCACTTGGAGGAGGGGGCAACGGGGGTGGAGGGTCTTCGCAGTAAGCAGAGCGGTGCTTGCAGCTTTGCCCAACACCGTGCAGAGCAAGACGCCAAACTCGAGCCTGGCTGATGGCCGAAGGGATAGATGGGCCATGTCGGAAAGGGTTATTCAGAAGGAGAAGCAGAGCCTGGTGACCGTCACTATCGACGGCCGGCAGGTCATCGCCCGCGCCGGGCAGACGGTTCTCGAGGTGGCGCGGGAGGCGGGGATTCGTGTGCCAACGCTCTGCTATCTAGAGCGGCTGGAGCCGATCGGCGCGTGCCGCCTCTGCGTCGTGGAGGTTGACGGCCTGCCCGCGCCCGTCACGGCCTGCACGACGCCGGTTCAGGAGGGGATGGTCGTCCGAACCCGCTCCCCATTCCTCGAGGAGATGCGCCGGGAGACGCTCAAGCTGCTCTTCCTGCGCCATCCCATGAACTGCGGGCCTTGCGAGGCGAGCGGGCGGTGCCCGCTCGAGGACCTGGCCTACGAGTACGATATCTCGTCCCAGGAAGTGCAGGACTATGGGGTTGGCCCGGTCGAGCTTCCTGAGCAGCCATGGGCGACGCCGCTGATCCGGTATCATCCGCGCCGCTGTATCCTGTGCGGGCGCTGCGTCAAGGCCTGCGAAGAGGTGGCCGGCATCGGGGCCATCGCCTTCAAGGGGAGGGGCGCCGGCACCCGCGTCGGGCCGGTCCAGCCGACGGCGGAGTTCAGCTCGCAGTGCGCCTCCTGCGGCGAGTGCCTGTCGGTGTGCCCGACCAACGCGCTCGTCGAGAGTATGGGGCAACCCAAGGGCAAGCCCTGGGAGCTGAAGGAGGTCAGAACGGTCTGCCCCTACTGCGGGGTTGGCTGCGAGATGGTGCTTCAGGTCCGCGGCGACCGGGTCGTCGGGGTCGCCTCCGTGGCCGATGGCCGGCCCGAGGCCGATACGGGCGTGAACCGCGGGGCGCTCTGCGTCAAGGGGCGCTTTGGCTACGAGTTCATCAGCCATCCGGACCGCCTCCGCCGGCCGCTCGTCCGGCGGGAGGGCGGCTTTGAGGAGGTGAGCTGGGAGGAGGCGCTGGACCTTGTGGCGCGACGGCTCAAGGAGGTCATCGCCCGGCACGGCGCCGACGCGGTCGCGGGCCTCGCCTCGGCCAAGGCTACCAACGAGGAGAACTATCTCTTCCAGAAGCTCATGCGAGGCGTGGTCGGCACCAACAACGTCGACCACTGCGCGCGGCTGTGCCACTCGGTCACCGTGGCCGGCCTTGCGGCGGCTTTCGGCAGCGGCGCCATGACCAACTCGATCTCAGAGATCGAGGACACAAACCTCATCCTGATCACCGGGACCAACACGGCCGAGAACCATCCCGTCATCGGCAGCCTGATCCGACGGGCGGTGCGGCGCCGCCGGGCCAAGCTGATCGTCGTCGACCCGATGCGGACGGACCTGGTCGAGTGCGCGCACCTCTGGCTGCGGCCGCGCCCGGGGACGGATGTCGCCTGGATCAACGGCCTTCTGCACGTGATCATCGCCGAGGGCCTGTGGAACTGGAAGTACGTCGAGGAGCGCACCGAGGGGTTTGAGGAGCTGCGAGCGGCGGTTGCGCCGTTCACGCCCGAGTATGTCAGCCGGATCACGGGCATCCCGGCGGACGACCTGGTGCGCGCGGCGCGGATGTATGCGACGGCGGGCAAGGCCATGGTCCTGTTCGCGATGGGCATCACGCAGCACGCCTGCGGCACCGACAACGTCAAGGCGCTGGCGAACCTGGCCATGCTGTGTGGCTATGTCGGCATCGAGGGCGGTGGCGTCAACCCTCTGCGCGGGCAGAACAACGTGCAGGGCGCCTGCGACATGGGGTGCCTGCCCAACGTCCTTCCGGGCTATCAGCGCGTCGACGACGAGCAGGCCAGGGCCCGCTTTGAGCGGGCATGGGCGACCGGTGTGCGTATCCCGGAGCGGCCGGGGCTCACGCTCACCGAGATGACGCCCGCCGTCCTCGACGGACGCATCAAGGCGATGTACATCATGGGCGAGAACCCGGTCCTGAGCGATCCGAACGCCTCGCACGTCGAGCAGGCGCTCAGAAAGCTGGATTTCCTGGTCGTGCAGGACATATTCCTGACCGAGACCGCCCGGCTCGCCGACGTCGTGCTCCCGGCGGCATCCTTTGCCGAGAAGGACGGAACCTTTACCAACACGGAGCGCCGCGTGCAGCGGGTCCGCAAGGCGGTGAACCCGCCCGGCGAGGCGCGGGCGGACTGGGAGATCATCCGCGACCTTGCCGCGGCGATGGGCTGCCCGATGCCCTACCGGTCGGCGGAGGAGGTCTTTGACGAGCTGGCCGCGTTGACCCCGAGCTATGCGGGGATGAGCTACGAGCGGCTGGAGCGGGGCGGCCTGCAGTGGCCATGCCCGGACCGGCAGCACCCCGGCGCGAAGGTCCTGCACAAGGACCGCTTCCTGCGGGGGCGCGGGCGGTTCTTTGCCGTCGGGTTCCGACCGCCGGCAGAGCTGCCGGACGAGGCGTATCCCCTCGTCCTTTCGACCGGGCGCATCCGGTACCACTATCATACCGGGACGATGACCCGCCGCTCGCGGGGCCTGCACCGCATGGCGCCGGAGGAGCGGATACAGGTGCACCCGGCCGACGCCGCGCGGCTCGGCCTTGGCGATGGTGACAGGGTCCGGGTCATCTCGCGGCGAGGGGAGGTCACGGCTAGGGTCGAGCTCAGCGACCGGCCGGCGCCGGGGATGGTCTTTGCCACCTTCCACTTCCACGAGGTGCCGGTGAACCGCCTGACCAGCGACGCGCTCGACCCGGAGGGCAAGATCCCGGAGCTCAAGTTCTGCGCCGTGCGGCTGGAGAAGGTGCCGGAGGGGCAGGCGAGGATGCCTGCCGAGGCACTCGAGCAGCAAGCTACTCGAGAGGGGCTATCTGCCAGATAGCCCGCTGCGAGTATCCTGTGTCGTGAGCGCACCAAAGAGAGCGGGCGGATGCATCGCATCCGCCCGCTCTCTTCCCTACAGCTCCTCCCGGATGTAGCGGATCATCCTCGGCACGACGAGGGGTGTGATGAGCGGCAGCATCTGGGGCATGAGGCCCTTCATGGCTTCGGGCAGGAGGTCGGGCATCTGCTCCTGCATGTGCGCGGGCATGGGCACGCGCCGGGCGACGGCGGCAAGCATGTCCGGCATGACCTTGGGCATGAGCATGGGCACGAGGACCGGCATCATGAGCGGCATCATGGCCTTCATGAGGCCGAGCATGCCCGGAACGCGCTTGGCCAGCCGCATCATGGCCAGCATGGGCGCCGGCATGGCCCGGAACATGGGCGGGAAGAGCTCCTCGAAGAGATCGGCCATGCGCTCCGGCTTGAGCAGCCAGATCATCGCCTCAAAGACGCCCCAGGCCTCCATGGCATAGGGCGTCGGGTCGCGCATGTCGACGCCAAGGGCGCGGCTGGCGAGGTGCGCGAGGTCGATGACCGGCAGGTCGCGGCCGGTCTTTTGCGCCGTGACCCGGAGCTGGACCTCGCAGCAGGGGCAGGAGGCGACGACGGCCTCCGCTCCGGTCGCCTCGGCCTCGCGCAGCCGCACGTCGCCGATGACCTTGCCGGTATCGGGGTTCTCCACCAAGGTCAGCACCGAGCCGCAGCAGTGCGCGCACTCGCGGTTGTGCTCCATCTCCACGAGCTCGAGCCCGGGGATGGCGCGCAGCACCTCTCGTGGCGGCTCATAGATGCCGCCGGCGCGGCCCATGTGGCAGGGGTCGTGCCAGGTGACCCTGAGCCGCACCGGGTTGCGGAAGCGAAAGGCCCCGGCGCGGATGCGCTCGGCGAGCACTTCCGAGTAGTGGCGCACTTCAAAGTCATAGTCGAGGCCGAGCTTCTGCGCCCAGTCCTTGTAGTATGTGTGCCAGGAGAGCCAGCAGGCGGGGCAGGAGGTCACAACCGTGCGGACGCCGCGGGCGCGCATGCCCTCGATGTTGTGCCGGACGATTTCAGCAAAGGTATCCCATTTGCCGGCGACCAGCATGGGCAGGCCGCAACAGGCCTCATCCTCGCCCATGGTGGTGAAGCTGATCCCCGCGGCGTCCAGCAGACGCGCCGTCCCCTCGGCCACGTCCTGCTCCACAAAGGAGGCTGTGCAGCCCGCAAAGTAGCCGATCTGGGCCTGGGGCTGGATCCGTGCCCGCAGGTCCTCCGGCACCCAGGCGGCCCGGTCCCGGGCATAGCTCGCCCAGATGTTGCGCTCCTTGCTGACGGCGGCCCGCATGACCTCGAAAGGCGGAAAGGTCATGCGGCCCTGCTGGTGGACCAGCGCCCCGCGCATGCGCAGCCATGCCGGCTCAATGGGCAGCTCCAGCGGGCAGTGCACATGGCACAGCTCGCAGGTTGTGCAGGCGAGGAAGCGATCGACCCACTCCTGGGTCATCTTGCCCCGCCCCTCCATCAGGCTTCGCAAAAAGTACCACTTGCCCCGTGGCGACTGGCTCTCCCAGACGCGGCCGTAGTACTGGTCGCACTCGTCGACACAGGCCCCGCATTGGGCACAGGCATAGGCGTACCAGGCCACGTCGGAGGGCACCCCGCGCCGCCCGTTGCCCTCGAGACGCTCGCCGATGGGGACCCGGGCGAGGTTGGCGACCGGGCGCACCACCGGCTCGATGGCCTCGGCGACCGCCATGAAGGCTCCCAGGGCATTGGATTGCAGCACCTTGCCGGGGTTCATCAGGCCCTGCGGGTCGGCATTGGCCTTGAAGGCGCGCAACCGGGCCACACGCTCCGCTCCGAGGACTGCCGGGGCCTCGCCGGCAAAGTACAGGCCGGTCGCATAGACCCGTCCGCCGCGGGCCTTGGCCGCCTTGAGGACGCTCAGGGAAAGCGCATAGGACAGGTTGTAGGCGAGGGTGCGCTCGTCGTGAGGGATGAAGCCGAGCAGCGTCACCTCGTAGCCCTTCTCCGGCGCCCGGCTGACCATCCCCTCGATGACCAGGGGCTGACGCACCATGCGGTCGACCGCCTCCAGGGTGTCGGCAAGCCGGTCGAGGGGCACGACCACCTCCGCCGGGATGAGGCTGGGCCCGAGGCGCTTGACGTGCATGATGTCAAAGCGCTCGTCCCACTCGTGCCGAGCCAGCTCGGCCGGGAGACGGGCGCCCTTGTGCGCCTCGATGATGGAGGCCAGCCTGCCTTCGATCTCGTCCCAACGGGCAGCCGGACCGACCAGGGTCACGACATAGCCGTCCGGAAGCTCGGGGCGAGGCTCAGGGACCGGGTGCCCGTGCTCGAGCCGCGGCGGGAGCTCGCGCCGCAGCTTCGCCATCTTGGGGTTGATAAAGCTCACCGACCAGAGCGGGAGTGCCTCGGCCGCCAGTGCCCGCAATGCCCCGGCGAGCGCCTGCGCCGAGGGGAAGGCTACGGCGGCCACCCGCTCTTCCGCCACCGGGCGCACGCGCAGGGTGACTTCGAGGATGATCCCGGTTATCCCCTCGGCATCGCTGACGAGGTCGAGCTCGGGCCCCTCAAAGGTGCGCACCTCGCCGGCGGGCGTGACCATCCTGGCCGATACGACGTTCTCGCGGAAGGGGCCGTACTGGAACGAGCCGTAGCCGACACCCCCCTGGGCGAGCCACCCGCCGACGGTCGACGAGGGCGCGCTGGAGGGATACAGGCGCAGGGCAAGGCCGGATTTGGCCAACTCCCGCTCGAGGTCCCGCCACACAGTCGCGGCGCGGACGGTCACGGTCTGGGCCTCAGGGTCGACGGCCACAACGCCGCGGTAGCGGCTCAGGTCGACGACGACTCCGCCCCTCACCGGGATACAGCCTCCATAGCCGGAGGTCGCCTTGGCCCGGGGCGTGAGGGGCACGCGGTGCCGGTGCGCCCAACGGACGATCTCGACGATCTCGGCCTCGGTGCGGGGCTGGACCACGGCGTCGGCGAGGGCGGCGCCGGTCAGGGGCCGCACGAGGCGCGGGAGGGTGCCGACGTCGTGGCTGTAGATGCGGCGCTCGTCGAGGTCGGTCGTCACGCGGTCATGGAGGAGGGCCTCAAGCTCTGCAAGCTGAGTGCGGTTGATGGTCATGCTCAGCCACCGTTCTGTTCATGGGTGGGTGCCGGCTGTCGGGGCGGCGGCACCCGAGGCGGGGTGTAGACAATCTATGGGAATTATAGCATAGGGGGGTAGGGTATGTCAATGAAGGATTACCCCTGGGTGCACGAAAGATCGGCCACCGGATGCGCAGCCGGGCAGCCTGACTGGGGCACTCTGCCGGCAACCGGGCTCTACGCTCCGCACCAGTCCGGTGCAGGACCCCTTGTTGGGGGCTAGAAGCCTACTGAAAAAGTGTCTGTTAGTTGACGTATCGCTCGAGTCCTGAGGTCGCGTGCGGTGTTGTAACGGGCAGGTAGCCGCACACACTCAGGAGGTTCACCATGCAGGGGCGTCGCAATCCACAGCACTCCCTGTGGGAGGCGCAGGCTTGGCCACACGCGGTGCCACGCGACTCGTTTTTCGGGCGGATGAGCGCAATTTG